>RFPF01000026.1 GCA_009926295.1 Planctomycetia bacterium | reverse complement strand
AGCCCCTCGGCGCGTGAGAGATAAAAACTGGGGAACTAGGATTCGAACCTAGACTAACTGGTTCAGAGCCAGTCGTGCTACCGTTACACCATTCCCCAATCCCACGATTCGCCGGGCTTGGCAGCCCTGGCTCTCGTCGGCGGTGGCGAGTCGTTACGCTGACGGAACGCGCTGGAAAGCGTAACCCGTCGGGCCAGGTTCAGCAATCGCGACCGCCGCTGTCGCAGGGATCCCCGCACCGTGCAAACCACCTGCCTGTTCGAAGTCGTCGGCGGCTCGCTCGCCGGAAAGAGGTTTCGCCTCGCCGGCGGCCGGACGGTGATCGGCCGGCACCCGTCATGCGGCATCGTGATCGACGCCGTCGCCGTCAGCCGGCAGCACGCGGCCGTGGTGGTCGAGGGCGACGACGCCTGGATCGAGGATCTGGGGAGCCGCAACGGCACCGTGATCGACGGAAGGCCGATCTCCGGCCGGAGGCCCCTTTTGGACGGCGAGGAGGTGGTCGTCGGCGACCAGCGGCTGCGGTTCTCATCCAATGCGCCGCTTACGTCCGAGCGGATCCTCGGCTCGGCCGAGGTGATCCTCGAGGAGGACGCCGACGACAACCCTGGCTCCGTGATCGTCTCCGAGGTGGAGATGCTCAAGCGGCCGGAGCGTGCCGCGGCCAACGAGACCATGTTTCGCGCATCGCTCGGGCTGGATCGGGCGATCGGGGCGTGCGTCGCGATCGATGACGTCCTCCCGCGCATCCTCGACGCCCTTTTCGAGATCTTTCCGCAGGCCGAGCGGGGCTTCGTGCTGCTGGTCGATCCGGTGTCGCGGCGGCTCGTGCTGCGAGCCAGCAAATTCGCCGATTCGGCGCAGACCGGTCCCCTGCTCCTGAGCAGGTCGCTCATGGACCGGGTGGTGCAGTCGCGGCAGGCGGTCGGCCGACAGCCGCTTCGACCTCAGCGTCAGTGTCGCCGATTGCGGCATCCGCTCGGTGATGTGCGTCCCCTTCGTCCGCGACGACGGCGACGTGCTCGGAGTGCTGCAGATCGACCGCAGCGACGTGCGTACGGAGTTCCGCCGCGACGATCTCGACCTCCTCGCGGGCGTGGCCGGCACCGTGACCCGCGCGATCGAGCAGGCACAGGCACACGAGGAACGGCTGTCCCAGGAGCAGCTGCGCCGCGACCTCGAACTCGCGCATCGCGTCCAGCAGGGGCTGCTGCCCGCGCGGCCGCCCGACATTCCCGGCTACGAAACGTTCGACTACTACGAGCCGGCCCGGCAGATCAGCGGGGATTTTTTCAGTTACGTCCCCCTTTCCGATCGGCGAACGGCGGTCGTCCTGGCGGACGTATCGGGCAAGGGCGTCTCTGCGGCCCTCGTGATGGCGGCGCTGTCGGCCGACGTCCGCTACTGCCTCGCCAGCGAGCCCGACGTGGCGCGGGCCGTCTCGCGGATCAACGAGAGCCTGTGCCGCAGCGGCTGGGAGGATCGGTTCGCGACCCTCGTCGTGGCGGTCCTGGATCCACGCGTCCACCGCGTGACGTTGGTCAACGCCGGACACATGCCGCCGCTGGTGCGGGACGCGTCCGGCGGCATCCATCCGGTGGGGGTGGAGGAATCCGGGTTCCCCCTGGGGGTCGATCCGGACCACGTCTACGCTGCCGTCGAGGTTGGCGTGGCGCCCGGCAGCACGCTCGTGCTCTACACCGACGGCATCAGCGAGGCGATGGACCACGCCCACCGCACCTACGGCCTGGCCCGGCTGCAACGCGTGATCGGTGAGGCGGGTGGCGGCGCGGGCGAGCTCGGCCGGCGCATCCTCGCCGACGTGGAGCGACACGCCGCCGGCCAGGTGCGGAGCGACGATATCTGCCTCGTCTGCGTGGGGCGGGCCGCCGCAGAGTCTCCCCAGAGCCCCGCGCCGGTCACCGGAGCCGGCCGCGTGCAATCCGGGGCCTGAGCGGGCCGATACCCTCCAGCACGGATACGAGGACGGCAGGGAGGTCGCCACGATGAGTTTCTTCCAGTGGATTCGTGAAGGGGTGCGGCAGGCGGTGGTGCTCGGGCTCGCCGACGCCGTGGAGGACGTGGGCACGCGGGTGCGGGAGGAGGATCTCGGGCCGGCTCTGGCCCAGACGCTCCGGGAGCGGCTCGCCGTGGCCGCGCCCGATGAGGCGCGGGCCACCGTGGTGGAGGCTCCCGGACTCTCGGCGGCTCCGCGCCGGCGGCTTGGCCGCTCGCTCGATGCCGGCCGCGACGCGTCGCGCAAGGCGGCCTGAAGCGGTCGGGACGAGGTCGCGGGCCCCGGGGACGTGGCGCTAGGTCGTGGGCCCCAGCTCGGAGGGCGCTGGGGGCGACCCAAACTCGATCTGCGGCAGCAGCCCCACCGCCCGCCGCAGTTCCCGCTCCCAGTGGGAGCGGATCTCCACGAGGTCGGGGTCCGACGTCGTCAGCCGCCTGTAGCGGCGCACGGCGAGGTCGTCGTTGGCGTAGACGAGGAGGTCGATCGGCGGGCCGACGGCCACGTTCGACCGCATCGTCGAGTCGAGGGAGATGATCGCGTACTTCACCGCCTGCTCGAGGCTCGTCTCCCCGAAGCGTATGCCGCGGTCGAGGATCGGGCGGCCATACTTGCTCTCGCCGATCTGCAGGAACGGTGACGACCGCGTGCACCGCAGCGGATTGCCCTGCGCGTAGATCATGTAGAGCTGGGTGTCCTCGCCGCGGATCTGGCCTCCCACGAGCAGGTTCACCGAGAAGTTGATGTGGTCGCGCTCCATGTACTCTCGGTCGAGGGCGGCGACCTCGCGGACCTTCGTTCCCACGCAGCGGGCCGCGTCGTAGAACGTCGTCACCTGGGCGAGGCCCTCGCCGGCGTGAAACTCCTGCTCCAGCCGCGTCATGATCGACTGCGTCAGCGACAGGCTGCCGCTGGACAGGATCGTGAACAGCCGCTCGCCATGGGTCACGAACGTGTGCATCTTCCGGCACACGTCGACCTGGTCGATCCCCGAATTCGTGCGGGAATCGGAGGCCATCACCAGGCCCTCGTGGGTGCGGATGCCGACGCAATAAGTCATGGACTGCTCCAAAAAATGCGGATCCGGCGCGAGACTTGCTGTACGCTAGCGGCCGCAGTCGCAGACTAGCCGTTGCGGCTCGTTCGTCAAGGAAAAGGCGGGATTCGTGTCCGACGCAGCCGCGGGGTGCCGCCCATCGCGGCACGGGGCTGCGCGGTTTCCGCGCAGCCTTCGGCGACCCAGGCACGGGCGAGGCGGCGGCGATGACACAGAACACGATGGCGACGGCCAGGGCCGAAGGCGGCGGCTCGCTGTTCGGCGACTACGAGCTCGGTGCCGCCTACGACGAGATGATCGGTCGGGACGGCGGCCCGAGACCCCACTACGCCGCGTTGCACCGTCGCCTGCTGCAGACGAGCCCCGACGATTTTCGGCGGCGCAAGGCGATGACGGACCTGTCGATGCGGCAGGACGGCGTCGGATTCACCGTGTATCGTGCCGACGAGGCTGGCCGATGGACCCGGTGCCGCGGATCATCCCCGCGGCGGAATGGCGGAGGGTCGAGGCGGGGCTGGTGCAGAGGATCAACGCCCTGAACCTGTTTCTGTGGGACGTCTACCACGAGCAGCACATCCTGCGCGACGGTGTGGTGCCCGCCCGGCTCGTGCTCCAGGGCGGCTACTTCCGCCGGGAGTTCGTCGGCGTGAACGTGCCCCGGCGGATCTACATCCACATCTGCGGCACCGACCTCATCCGCGCGGCCGACGGCGAGTATCTGGTGCTCGAGGACAACGCCCGCACCCCTTCCGGCGTGAGCTACATGCTCCAGAACCGGCAGGTGCTCAAGCGGGTGTTCCCCGCCCTGTTCAACGACTACGACGTGCTGCCGAACGACGATTACCCCGCCGCGCTGCTCGACGTCCTGCAGTTCATCGCCCCGGACTCGGCCTCGCAACCGACGGCCGTCCTCCTCAGCCCGGGGATGTACAACTCGGCCTACTTCGAGCACAGCTTTCTCGCCCAGCGCATGGGCATCGAGCTCGTGGAGGGCCGCGACCTGTTCGTCGACGGCAATCGCGTCTACATGCGGACCACGCGCGGCCGGCAGAGGGTCGACGTCATCTACCGACGGATCGACGACGACTTTCTCGACCCGCTCACCTTCCGGCCCGACAGCGCGCTCGGCGTCCCGGGCCTCGTGAACGCCTACCGCGCGGGCACGGTGGCGCTCGCCAACAGCATCGGCACGGGCATCGCGGACGACAAGGGTGTGTATCCGTTCGTGCCCGACATGATCCGCTACTACCTGAAACAGGAGCCGCTGCTCAACAACGTGGAGACGTTCCGGCCCGAGATTCCTGCGCATCGCAGCCACGTGCTGGCGAACCTCGATTCGCTCGTGGTGAAGCGGGTGAACGAATCGGGCGGCTACGGCATGCTCGTCGGCCCCGCCTCCACGCGGGAGCAGCGCGAGGAGTTTCGCCGCGCCGTCGAGGCCAATCCCCGCGATTTCATCGCCCAGCCCACGATCCAGCTGTCCACGCACCCGACGTTCGTCGACGGCGGGCTCGAGGGCCGCCACCTCGACCTGCGGCCCTTCGTCCTGTGCGGGGAGCGCGTGACGGTCACGCCCGGGGGCCTGACGAGGGTGGCCCTGCCCAAGGGGAGCCTGGTGGTGAACAGCTCGCAGGGTGGCGGCAGCAAGGATACGTGGGTCCTGGCGGAGGACCGGGCGTGACGCCCGGCGGAAGTCCATGCTGAGCCGGGTCGCGGACGCGCTCTTCTGGATGAGCCGCTACCTCGAGCGGGCCGACCACCTCGCCCGCGCGGTGGACGTCACGTTCCACCTCGATCTCGACCTCCACGGGGTGCTCGCCGAACCCGTGGAACTGGAGTGGAACTCGCTCCTCAGCCTCCTCCGGCAGCCGCCGCCTCCCTTGGCCGACGGCGAGCATCCCGTGGTCGCGGTGCAACGCTGGCTGCTGCTCGATGCCGCCAACTCCGGCAGCGTGATGTCGTGCGTGAACCGGTCGCGGAACAACGCCCGCAGCATCCGGGGCTCGATCAGCCCGCCGATGTGGCGGGAGCTCAACAAGCTCCACTGGAGGCTCTCCGATCCCTCGCTGCAGGGCCGGGTGGCGGAGTCGCCGCACGACTTCTGCCAGGAGGCTCAGATGGGCGTGCTGCTGTTCCACGGCGTCTGCGAGGCCACGCTGACGCACGACGAGGGCTGGCACTTCATCCAGCTCGGCCGCCACCTGGAGCGGGCCGACAAGGTGCTGCGGATCCTCGATTCCAGGTACAGCCTGCTCGAGGGTCGCGACGCGGCCGACCTTCCGATCCGGGCCCTGCAGTGGGGCGCCGTGCTCAGGAACTGCGCCGCCTACGAGGCCTACCAGCGGCTCTACATCAGCCGCGTGGAACCGGAGCGGGTCGTCGAGTTCCTGCTCGTGAACCCCGATTTTCCGCACTCCGTGAGGTTCTGCCTGGCACGGATCATGCACTCGCTCACCGAGATCAGCGGCCGGCTGCCGGGCCGCTCCGACGACGAGGCGGTGCGCACGGTGGGCAGGCTGCTCAACGACCTCGTCTACTTCGACGGCCGCGGTCTCGACGGCGACCGGCTCCACGCCTTCCTCGGCGACGCCCTCGCCCGCACGGCCCGGATCGGCCACCTCCTCCACGAGCAGTACGCCCTGCATTGACGAGACGCACGACGAGACTTTTACCGCCCCCGAACGGGAGCGCCGCGACAGGAGCCCGACGATGATCCTCGAAGTCCAGCACGAAACCACGATGGAATACTCGCAGCCCGTGAGCGAGTGGATGTGCGAGCTGCGCATGGAGCCGATGAGCGACGCCGGCCAGCGGTGCCATTCGTTCCAGATCACGCTCGGCCAGCCGGTGGCAATCGCGAAATACCTCGACGGCTTCGGCAACCGCGTGCACCACTTCAATCTGCTCAAGCCGCCGGCGCGGATGCGGATCCTCGCCGCGAGCGTCGTGGAGACGGAGAGCGCGGCCACGGGGCCGATTGCCAGCCAGGCGGAGTTTCCGACGGGGTCGCCCGCCGACGAGTGGCAGCTGCCGCTCGAGACGCTCGACTACCTGCCCCTGCGCGGACCGGTGCAGGCCACGCCCCTCCTCGAGCCGCACCTCGCCCAGCTGCGCCCCGGGCCCAGGGCGCGGGTGGGGATGTGGGTGTGCCAGGTGGCGGAGCACATCCGCAGCCGCTTCGAGTATGCCCGTGATGTGACGAGCGCCACGTCGCCGATCGATCACCTGCTCGCCCGCGGCAAGGGCGTGTGCCAGGACTTCACCCACCTGATGATCGCGATCCTGCGGTCGTGCGGCGTGCCGGCGCGGTACGTGAGCGGCTACATCCACCGGCCGAACCGCGAGTCGCAGAGCCACGCGTGGTGCGAGGTCTGGCTGCCCGACATGGGCTGGGTCGGCTTCGATCCCACCAACGGGTGCCCGGTGAACCACGACTTCGTGAAAACCGCCGTGGGCCGTGACTTCTCGGACGTCCCGCCCAACAAGGGAATCTATCGCGGCGCGGGCGACGAGCGGATCGAGGTTCGCGTGGCCACCCGGACGCTCGACCGCCTCCCCTCGCTCTCCTGGCACGACCAGCTCGCCCCGCTCGACGTTCCGGTACACTCCGTCCTCCGCACCGCGCCGCAGTATGGCGACGACATCGACATCCAGCAGCAGTAGCGGCCGGAGCGGCGGAGGGAGATGAGAGGATGAGGCGGATCGACCTGTCCGGCCACGGCATCACCGTGGCCGACGCCCGGCGCAACCTGTCGCCGGCCGAGCTCTACGCCGAGGCGATCCGCGTCGAGCCGGACTGCGCCATCGCCGACTCCGGAGCGCTCATCGCCTACTCGGGCGCCAAGACGGGCCGTTCGCCGAAGGACAAGCGAATCGTGCGCAGCCCGGCGAGCGAGCACGACGTCTGGTGGGGCCCGGTGAACGTGCCGATCGACGACGACACGTTCCAGGTCAACCTCGAGCGGGCGAAGGATTACCTGAATACGCGGAGCATCGTGTACTGCGTCGACGCGTACGCCGGCTGGGATCCGGCCCACCGCCTGAAGGTGCGAGTCATCTGCTCGCGGCCCTACCACGCCCTCTTCATGCACACGATGCTCATCCGGCCGTCGCGGGAGGAACTGGCGACGTTCGGCGCCCCCGACGCCGTGATCTACAACGCCGGCCGCTTTCCCGCCAATCGCCGCACGCACGGCATGACTTCGCAGACGAGCATCGACCTGTCGCTGGAGTCGAAGGAACTCGTGATCCTCGGCACGGAGTATGCCGGGGAGATGAAGAAGGGCGTGTTCACCATGCTCAACTACTTCGCCCCGAAGCGCAACATCCTCTCGATGCACTGCTCCGCCACCGCCGACCGCGACACGGGCGCCTCGTCGCTCCTCTTCGGCCTCTCCGGCACCGGCAAGACGACGCTCTCGGCCGACCCGAAGCGGCTTCTCGTGGGCGACGACGAGCACTGCTGGAGCGATACCGGAATCTTCAACATCGAGGGGGGCTGCTACGCGAAGGCGATCGACCTCGCCCCCGAGACCGAGCCCGACATTTTCCAGGCTCTGCGGTTCGGAGCGGTGCTCGAAAACGTGGTGTACGACGAGGACAGCCACCACGTCGATTTTCACGACACGAGCATCACGCAGAACACCCGCGGCGCGTACCCGATCGAGTTCATCCGCAACGCGAAGATCCCCTGCGTGGCCGGGCACCCGACCAACGTGATCTTCCTGACGTGCGACGCCTTCGGCGTGCTGCCTCCCGTGAGCCGGCTCACTCCCTCCCAGGCGATGTACCACTTCATCAGCGGCTACACCGCGAAGGTCGCCGGCACCGAAATGGGCGTGACGGAGCCGCAGGCCACCTTTTCCCCCTGCTTCGGCGGCCCGTTCCTCGTCTGGCACCCGATGAAATACGCCACCCTGCTCGCCGAGAAGATCCGCCGCCACGACGTCGCCGTGTGGCTCGTGAACACGGGCTGGACTGGCGGTGCCTACGGGGTCGGCACGCGCATGAAACTCGCGCTCACCCGCGCGATCATCGACGCGATCCACTCAGGTGCGCTCCGCGACGCCCCTGTGGCGGCCGATCCGGTCTTCGGTCTCCACGCCCTCACCGCCTGCCCGAACGTGCCACCGGAGGTGCTCGTGCCGAAGCGGACCTGGGCCGACGCATCCGCCTACGAAGCAACGGCCCGCAAGCTCGCGGGGCTCTTCGCGCGAAACTTCGCCCAGTACTCCGGCCAGGTCACCCCCGACGTCGCCGCCGCCGGCCCGTCGGCGTGACGTGGGGCAAGCGTCTCGCTTGCCGTAGGACAGGCTTCAGCCTGTCATGCCTCAGCGTGAGCCCGCCGGCTCGGGGTTGCCCCGTACCATCTCGCCGGACGTTCGCCTCGGCCCTCCAGGCCTCGGCTCTCTGCATGTCCGCTTCGCTTTCGGCATCCATGCCTGCGCTCGCTCCCATAGCCCGGCTCAATGGTAGGGGCAACCCCGAGCCTCCCCCTTTCCAGTTGAACCGGTTGAGGAGGCTTCGGGCTCCCCGTGTCCCGGGAGCCGGCGTATGCAGACAAGCGAAGCCAGGATGGCGAAGCGCAGTCGGAGTCGAGTGAGCGGAGGACAGGATGTCCGTAGCGAACGTCCGGTGACGGGATACGGGGAGCCCGAAGCCGGATTGGGGAAAGCGGGCGTGGCAGGCGGAAGCCCGCCCTTCGTGCAGTCAACGCTTCGGCCGGGGGATGCGGCCGGGGCCGGTGCCGCCGCGCGAGCTTCTGCCGAGGCGGCGGCCGTCGCGCTTGCCGTCGCGGAGGTCGGCGATCCGGTCGCGGAGGTGTGCGGCTCGTTCGAAGTCGAGTTCCGCCGCGGCCTCCATCATCTCGGCCTCCAGTTGCTCCATGAGTTCGAGGGTGCGGCGCTTGTCCTCCTCCCCCTGGCCCACGGCCGTGAACGCCACCGCCCGCGAGGCCGCCTCAGCCTCGATGCCGGCCCGGATCTCCTTGCGCACGGTCTCCGGAGTGATGCCGTGGGCGGCGTTGTACTCCTCCTGGAGCTGGCGGCGGCGGCGGGTTTCGTCGACCGCCTGACGCATCGATTCCGTGACGGTGTCGGCATACAGGATCACGCGAGCGTCCACGTTGCGGGCCGAGCGGCCGATCGTCTGCATCAGCGAGGTTTCACTGCGCAGAAAGCCCTCCTTGTCGGCGTCGAGAATGGCCACGAGCGACACCTCCGGCAGGTCGAGTCCCTCGCGCAGCAGGTTCACACCCACGAGCACGTCGAACTTCCCCTCGCGGAGATCCTTGAGGAGTTCCACGCGCTCGAAGGCGTCGAGCTCGCTGTGGAGCCAGCGGCAGCGGACGTTCCGCTCCTGGAAATACCTGGTGAGATCCTCGGCCAGCCGCTTCGTGAGCGTCGTGACGAGCACGCGCTGCCCCGCGGCGACCGTCCTCTCGATCTCGCCCGAGAGGTGCGGCACCTGCTGCGATGCCGGCACGATGTCGATGAGCGGGTCGAGCAGGCCCGTCGGGCGGATCACCTGCTCCACCACCTCGCCGCCGGTGCGTTCCAGCTCCCAGCCGCCCGGCGTGGCCGACACGTACACCGTCTGGTGAAGCCTCCGTTCCCACTCGTCGAACATCAGCGGCCTGTTGTCGAGGGCGCTCGGCAGACGAAAGCCGTGCTCCACGAGCGTCGTCTTGCGGGCCTTGTCGCCGGCGTACATGCCGCGAACCTGCGGCACCGTCACGTGCGACTCGTCGACGAAGAACAGGAAGTCCTCCGGAAAGTAGTCGAACAGCGTGGTGGGCGTGCTGCCCGGGGCGCGGCCGGAGAGCGGCCGCGAGTAGTTCTCGATGCCGGGGCAGAAGCCCGCCTCCATGAGCATCTCGATGTCGAACCGCGTCCGGGCGTTGAGCCGCTGGGCCTCGAGGAGCCTGCCCTGGCCCTTGAGCTCCTCCAGACGCGCCTCCAGTTCGGCCCGGATCGACGCCACCGCCGCCTTGATCCGGTCCTCGGGCATGACGAAGTGGCGGGCCGGGTAGAAATACATCTCGTCCTTGCGGGCGGCCACCTCGCCGCTGGTGGGGTGGATGACGGCCACGGCCTCGATCGTGTCGCCCCAGAACTCGACCCGCACGGCGAGGTCGTCGTAGGGGGGCCAGATGTCGACCGCGTCGCCGCGCACGCGGAACTTGCCGCGTTCCAGCGCGATGTCGCTGCGTTCGTAGTGGATCGAGACGAGCTTCTCGAGCAGTCGCTCGCGGCCGAGGTTCATGCCGCTGGCCAGGCGGATCACCATCGAGCGGTAGTCGTCGGGCGATCCGAGGCCGTAGATGCACGACACGCTCGCGACCACGATCACGTCGCGGCGGCTCACGAGGGCGCTCGTCGCCGCGAGCCGCAGGCGATCGATCTCCTTGTTGATGGCCGCATCCTTCTCGATGTAGATGTCGCGCTGCGGGATGTAGGCCTCGGGCTGGTAGTAGTCGTAGTAGCTGACGAAGTAGTGGACGGCGTTGTGCGGGAAGAAGTCACGGAACTCCGCGTAGAGTTGGGCGGCGAGCGTCTTGTTGTGCGAGAGCACGAGCGTCGGCCTGCCGATCCGCGCGATCACGTTGGCCATCGTGAACGTCTTGCCCGATCCCGTGACGCCCATGAGCACCTGGGAGGGCCTGCCCTCCTCGACGCCGCGCACGAGCGCGTCGATGGCCGCCGGCTGGTCGCCGGCGGGCGCGTAGGGGCTCACGAGCTCGAAGATGGCGGGATTCCCTGTCATGGCGCCTCCCGCGGCGGACGGATCGGGCGGAGGTGGGGCCGCATGCGGTCGAGCGTCGCAGGGCCGATGCCCTCCACGTCGAGCAGCGCCTCGAGGGAGCGGAACGGGCCGTGAGCCTCCCGGTGCTCCACGATCCGCGCGGCCGTGGCCGGGCCGACCCCAGGCAGCTGGGCGAGTTCGACCGCCGGCGCGGTGTTGACGTTGGCGGTGAACGTCGATCGCGGCGCCGGCGGGGCTTCGTGGTCGACGAGCGGGCCGGCCAATGCGAGCCAAAGGCAGGCCGCCACGAGGAGGCCCGCGGCCACGCAGGCGACGAGCGGCTGCAGGCGGGCGGGAATCTGGGCGTCGGCGGACGGCTCGTGCATCGTCCTATAGGATACCGCGGCCATGTCCGACCAACCCTCGTCAGCCACCGTTCGCGAATTTCGCCAGGCCGTCTGGGACGACCACCTTGCGGCCCACGTCGCCACCAGGGCCCGCGAGTGGTTCGCGGAGGACCTCGGCCACGAGTGCGACTGGACCGGGGTGGCGACGGTCGATCCCGACGCGCTGGCCCGGCTCGACGTCGTCGCCCGGCGGCCGGGAGTGATCGCCGGCCTCGACGCGGCGGGCGTTGTCGTGCGGGTGGCCGACGAGCAGCTCGAGTGGCGGCCGCGGGTCGCCGACGGGGCCGCGGTGGCACGAGGTGACGTCGTCGCCACACTGGCCGGAGCCACGAGGAGCATCCTGGCCGCGGAGAGGGTCGTCCTCAACATGATCGGAAGGCTCTCGGGTGTCGCCACCGCGACCCGGCAGCTCGTCGATGCGGTCGCCGGGACCGGCTGTCGGGTGTACGACACCCGCAAGACCGTGCCCGGCTGGCGGTTGCTCGACAAGCTGGCCACCAGGCTCGGTGGCGGCTGGAACCATCGCACGGGCCTCTTCGACGCCATCCTCATCAAGGACAACCACCTCGCGGCGCTCGCGGCACGGAACGTGGGGCCGGCCGATGCGGTGCGGCGGGCACGCGCGTTCGTGGCGACGGCCTTTCCTGCCGCACGGGCCGCGGACACGATCGTGGAGATCGAGGTCGATGCGATCGGGCAGCTCTCCGAGGTGCTTGGTGCCGGTCCCGACATCGTGCTGCTCGACAACATGGATCACGGGCAACTGCGGGAGGCCGTCGCCCTGCGGAATGCCGCGGCACCGCACGTCGTCCTCGAAGCTTCCGGCGGCATTCGCCCCGACACGGTGCGTTCGGCGGCGGAGGCGGGGGTCGACAGGGTGAGCACCGGCTGGCCTACCCACGACGCCCCGTGGCTCGATGTGGCTCTCGATTGGCCGTGAGACCCGAGGCTGGAACCCGAAAAACCCTTAAAAACGCACTTTTTGGGGTGGTGTCGAGCGGGGGTTCGTCGGGGGCAGGAATTTTTTTGACCAAAAACTTGACGGCAGGCCGGGGTCGTGCGTATTCTTCGGAAGTCGTTGGGAGAGGTTCCCAAGACATCCTCGAAATAGGCAGTCCGCTCGTGAGTTCCTTAGACCGCGTTCGTCCCGGGTTCCGGGCACGTGGTCGAAGTTGAGCCGAGTTCTCCGGACAGCCTCTTTTTCGCTCTCTTCGCCCGCGCGTGCCCGTGTCTGCAGGTTTCGGCCTGTTGATTTTCGCGCGACCGCGTCTCTGAGGAGCTTGCTGGCCATGCCCCCCGTCAGCCATGTCCACCACGGCCCAGTTCAGCCTCGGCTCCCTTGGCGCGTTCCCATCCTTCTGCCGCCGGTGGCTGGGGTGTACGGCCATGCTTCTGGCCGCGATCGCGGCCAGCGCATGGGGATCTCTGGCCCATGCCGACATGATCACGGCCCAGTCCTTCCGGCTGGAGATCGCCACGAACCTGGTGTGGATGGACAACCGCGACGATCCTACGACTCTGTTGCTGGATGCCCAGCAGAATTTCTTCGACCGGCAGGTCGCCAACGCGAACCCCTATCTTCGGATCACGAATCTCTCCGATCATTCCCGGATCGTCTCTGCCTCGCTCAACCTCTCGAATTCGGCCGCCAAGGTGAGCGACGTCGAGTGGCTCGAGACGCCGGGCCAGGCGAGGTGGTATTGGGACACCATCAACAACCCCAACCACGCGATGTTCGACTTCATCGACCCCATCCTGCCGGGGAAGAGCGCCAGCATGCGGATCACCACGGCCCAGGATAGCGACGGATACGTGCTCAACCAGAATCTGTTCCAGCCGCTGTTCATGACGGATGGCACGAAGGGGCAGTATGGAATCGTCACGCTTGCCATCCAGGAATCCATTTCGCCGCAGCAGGTGCAGTTCGACGCCAATGGCGACCCGATCGGCCCGGTCTTCGATCCCGCTCCGGTATACGACCTCGGGAATGCGACCGAGACACCGCGGGTCAGTTACGGCATGCCCGCAAACGGATACGGCATCGTGGCCGTGGCGACCATTCAGCCTGTCCCGGAGCCGGGCACGCTGGCGATGGCCGGGATGGCCGCGGGGGCCCTGGGGCTTTGGGGGCTGGCCCGGCGGCGTCGCCATGGAAGTCTGGGCAAGGCCTGACGGTTTTTCTGTTTGTGACGGCCGTCGAAGGCCGATCCGCATAGCAGTCGATCCGTGGCCATAGGGCAAGGCTCGACGCTACCCGGATCCAGCCGTCATGCCTCACATCGCCCCACGCACGCGTCGCGAGCCTCGGCCGCCGGTGTGGCGCGGTCCATGCCGTGCGCTGCTCTTGATCGTCGCGGCAATCATCGTCGCGAGGGCCGCGGTCGCGGACGAGGTGGAGCAACTGAACGAGGTGGAGCAGGTCGACGTGGAGGCTTCAGCCTTCGAGTCCGACGCGGAGACTGTCCCCGACGTGCCACTCTTGGCGGAACCACAGGAGATTCTTGCCGCTGCGTCGGCATGCTGTGACGACAGGCGGAGCTGCACACACCAGCGGCGCCACTGGCTGACCTGGCGGGATCGGGTGACGGCGGGAGCGGAATACCTGCTGCTTCGTCCGACGTTCAGCAACGCGACGGCACTCTACGAGACGAAGACCTCGACCACGCGTCAGCTCGCACAGACCGCGCTGAATTACGACTTCGGCTATTCGAGCGGCGTGCGGGGCTTCATCGGCTACCGGCTCGATGACGGCTGGATGGTGCGCTTCAGCTACCTCAACATTTTTGCCAGTTCCGCCGTCAGCGGCATCGCTTCCGGCAACTGGGCCGGCGGCACAGGCACCGGATACCTGGGGCCCTACAACACGAGCGCCGTGGTCGCCGGGCAGTCGATCAGCTCCAACGCCGGCGTGAACCTCAACGTGTACGACCTCGAGCTCGCCGGCCGCCTGAATCCGACCGCCTGTGGGCCGGCCGAAGGAGGCTCTCCGTGGGATTCTGCAGCGGCCGTCGGGCTGCGGTTCGCCGATTCGAGCGTCATCACGAACGTCTTCAACGATCGCGGAGCGCTCGGGCAGGTGGACAACTACTTCGTGAGGACATCGCGGACGTTTCAGGGCGTGGGACCCCGTCTGGCGCTCCAGGGCCGCCGCTATCTCGGCTCCCAGGCCCGGTGGAGTGTTTTTGCGTCGGGTGCCGCCTCGTTGCTCGTCGGCTCCGTGAGCAACGTCGACACCCGCCTGCGTGTCGGTGATTTCCCGTCGAACCTGCAGTCGCAGCGCGAGGGCGGGCCGCTCGTCGTGCCGAATCTCGATCTGAGCCTCGGTGCCACGTGGCAGATCGCCGAGCGCACGTCTTTTTCCGCCGGCTGGCTGCTGATGTACTGGGGACAGCTCGGCTACTCGGAGCGAATCGCGACCATCACGTCCACGAACCTTCCCGACCTCGTGCCCCTCACGAATTCGAGCCTCACCTACGACGGTGCCTTCTTCAGGCTCACGCACAACTTCTAGCGTCGCGCAGCAGCCGGAAGGGCCGCCAGTTCAGACGCCGAGCAGGCGATTCCGCTTCGTGCGCCTCTCGGCACGCAGCCGGGCCCGGCGCTTGGTCTCGCTCGGCTTCTCGAAGAACTCGCGGCGACGCATCTCTTTCTTGATGCCGCTCCGCTCCACGAGTTTGCGGAAGCGACGCACCGCTTCCTGGATGCTCTCTCGTTCTCTGACCGTGAGTTTGACCATGGGTTTCCTGGGGCCGGGATCCGTTGAAGCCCCGGAGTGTAGCGGTCGGCGCGGGTGAAGTCCAGAACGGGGGCGGGGGAGGGACGGCCCCGCCGGTTCGGCAGTCCGGGGATTTGCGGGACGGACGGTTCCGCTCACAATGTCCGGCGTTCCACCCCATCGAGCCGCCGCCGCGGGGGCCTGCGGCAGCCCCCGGAGTCTCCGCCGCATGCACGCTCTCCCCGTGGTCTCCGCGTTGCCGCCGCTGCCCGCGGCTCGGGAATTGATCGCCGCCGTCGTGGCGGTGGCCGTCGTGGCCGTCGCGGCCCCGCGGGGACGGCGCGGGCTGGCGTGGTGGCCGCTGGCGCTCGCCGCGTCCGGCGGGCTCCTCGCGGGCATGGCGGTGGCGGCACCCGACGCACTGGCCGGCCTGCTTCCCTTCGTCCGCTTCTTCGCCATCGCGTCGTTGCTGCAGTCGGCCGTCATCGTGGGCGCGGTGACGGCCTGGGAGTGGTTCGCGCGGCCGATGCCGCGGATCTTCTTCGACGTGCTGCGCTGGCTCGCGGTGGCCGCGGCCGTCCTCGTCGGGCTCTGGGAGGCCGGGATCGACGCCGGTGAACTGCTCACCGGGTCGGCGGTCGTCACGGCCGTGCTCGGGTTCGCCCTCAGGGACACGCTCGGAAACGTCTTCGCCGGCCTGGCGATCCACGCCGAGCATCCCTTCGAACTCGGCGACTGGATCCAGTATGACGCCAACCCCGCCCACGTCGGCCGCGTGGTCGAGATCAACTGGCGGGCCACGAAGGTGATCACGCTCGACGAGGCCTATGTGATCATCCCCAACGGGCAGCTCGCCCAGGCCTCGATCCGCAACTTCACGAAGCCGGATCCATGGTCGCGGCGGTCGCTGTTCGTGATCACGCCCTACGACGTCCCGCCGCAGCGTGTGCAGGCGATCATCCTCGACGCGATCCGGGGCAGCTTCGGCGTCCTCGAGCATCCCGCCCCGTCGGTGGTGACCAATGCCTTCCTCGAACGAGGCGTGGAGCACTGGGTGAGGCTGTTCACGACGGAGTTCGACAAGCGTGATCGGGTCGACGGGATGGCGCGCGACCGCATCTGGTATGCCCTCGCCCGCCACGGGATCGAGATCCCGTTGGCCACCCAGGCGATCCGGCTGACGCCGCTCCCGGGGCCGGTGGCCGAGCCTCCGTCGGCGGCGGTGGAGCGTCGGCGCCGCTGCCTCGAGAAGATCGGCCTGCTGGCAGCGCTCGACCAGGACCACGTCCGCCAGCTCGCCGAAGACACGGCCGATCGCGTGTATGCGGCCGGCGAGCAGGTCATCCGGCAGGGAGACCCGGGGGGCGGCATGTTCGTGGTGATGGACGGCCGCGTGGAGGTGACGGCCAGCGCCGAAAACACCCCGACGGTGCGTGTCGCGATGCTCGAGCCGGGAGACTACTTCGGCGAGATGTCGCTGATGACCGGCGCGCCGCGGGTGGCCACGGTGACGGCCCTCGTCGAGACCCGCCTCCTCGAAGTCGGCAAGGACGCCTTCGGCCGCGTTCTGGCCTCGCGGCCGGAACTCGTCGATCGACTCAGCGCCGCGCTCCGGGAAAGGCTGTTCGAGCGGGCCCAGGCGATCGCCGGCGCCGAGCGCACGGTGCCGGAGGTCCAGGACATCTTCCGCAAGATACGCGAGTTTTTCGCGATGTGACCGCAGCCGTCCGGAGACCTCCACGATGCGAATCGAACTCCTGCCCTCGAGCGTGCCCGCGTCGGACGCCCAGTTCCTGACGTCGTTCCTCGTGGACGAAGCCGTGGCGATCGACGCAGGCTCGCTCGGCCTCCTCGCCGACCTCGAGCGGCAGCGGCGCGTGCGCCACGTGTTCGTCACCCACGAGCACCTCGACCACGTCGCCACGCTGCCGATCTTCCTCGAGAACGTGTACGATCCCGGACCGCAGAGCGTGGAACTCCTCGCGTCGGCCTCCGTGCTCGAGTTCCTCCACGACGACATCTTCAACGGGCGAATCTGGCCCGACTTCTTCGAACTGTCGCGTCCCGACGACGCGTTCGTGAAGACGAGCGTCATCGAGCCCCTTCGTCCCGTGACGCGGGCCGGCCTGACGGTGACGCCGGTGCCGGTGTCGCACGGCGTCCAAACGCTCGGACTGATCGTCGACGACGGCCGTTCCGCCGTCGCGTTTCCCTCCGACACGGGGCCGACCGAGGCGTTGTGGAGGCAGCTCGCCGCGGTGCCGAACCTGCAGGCGGTGTTCCTCGAGACGAGCTTCCCCGATTCGCTCGGCCGGCTGGCGGCGGAGGTGGGCCACCACTGCCCCGCCACGTTCGCCGCGGAGGTGCCGAAGCTCGCCCGCGACGTCCGCTGGATCGTCGTCCACCGAAAGCCGCGCTATGCCGCCGAGGTCGCCCGCGAACTCGCCGCTCTCGGGCTCGAGAACGTCGAACTCGTGATTCCCGGGCACGGGTACGAGTTCTGACCCGCCGCGGTCACTTCTGCCGGCTCTGTCGCTTGCGGTCGTGCTCGGAGAGAAGGATCTTGCGGAGCCGGATGACGTCGGGGGTGACCTCGACGAGCTCGTCCTCCTCGATGTATTCCAGCGCCTCCTCGAGCGACATCTTCCGCGGCGGCTTGAGGAGGATGTTGCGGTCGCTGCCGCTGGCCCGCATGTTCGTGAGCTTCTTCTCCTTGGTGGGGTTCACGATCATGTCCTCGCTGCGGGCGTTCTCCCCGCAGACCATCCCCTCGTAGACCTCGTCGCCGGGTGCGATGAACAGGTCGGCCCGCTCCTGGAGACCGTCGAGCCCGAAGGCGACGGCCTTGCCCGGCACCATCGACACGAGCACGCCGTTGGCCCGGCCGGCCACCTCCCCTTCCATCGGCGCCCACTTCTCGAAGCGATGGTGCATGATCGCCGTGCCCTGCGTGGCGTTGAGCACGCGGGTGCGGAGGCCGATCAGGCCGCGGGCCGGGATCGAGAACACGGCGTGGGCGAACTCGCCGCGGTTGCCCATGTGCACGAGCTGGCCGCGGCGGGAGCCGGTGAGCTCCATCACGGGGCCGAGCTTGTCGTGGGGAACCTCGACGACCAGGGTCTCGAAGGGCTCGAGCGTCACGTCGCCCTCCTTCCGCAGGATCACCTTCGGCTTGCCGACGGAGATCTCGAATCCCTCGCGCCGCATCGTCTCGATGAGCACGGAAAGATGGAGGAGCCCGCGACCCGAGACGGCGAACTGCTCGCTTCCCTCGATCGGCTCGACACGCAGGGCCACGTTCTTCTCGAGCTCCTTGTCGAGCCGGTCGCGCAGGTGGCGCGTGGTGAGGAACTTGCCCGACTTGCCCACGAGCGGCGAGGTGTTGATGCCGAACACCATCGACAGGGTCGGCTCGTCCACCGTCAGCCGGGGCAGCGGCCGGGGGTCGAGGGCGTCGCAGATGGTGTCGCCGATCTCGACATCCTCGATCCCGCTCACGGCTGCGATGTCGCCGGCGGTGGCCTCCTCGACGTCGATGCGGCCGAGCTTGTCGAACGACTGCACCCCCACGAGCTTCGCCGGGAGGAGCGTGCCCGCCGCCGTCGAGCGGACGACGGCGGCCCCCTTGGCGAGCGTGCCCGACTCGACCCGCCCGATCGCGATCCTGCCCACGTAGTCGGACCAGTCGAGCGTGGTCACGAGCATCCGCAGCGGGGCGGTCGGATCGACCACCGGGCCGGGAATCTTCTCGAGCACGAGGTCGAGGAGGGGCTGCATCGTGCCCTCGCGGACGGCAGGGTCGTGCGACGCGTAGCCGCCGCGACTCGACGCGTAGACGAACGGAAAGTCGGCGAGGTCGTCGTCGGCACCGAGTTCCAGGAACAGGCCGAGAATCTCGTCGAGCACCTCCAAGGGCCGGGCGTCGGGCCGGTCGATCTTGTTGACCACCACCACCGGCCGCAGCCGGCACTCGAGGGCCTTCGAGAGGACGAACCGCGTCTGGGGCATCGGCCCCTCGGCCGCGTCGACGAGCACGAGTGCGCCGTCGGCCATGCGCAGCACCCGCTCCACCTCGCCGCCGAAGTCGGCGTGGCCGGGCGTGTCCATGATGTTGATCTTGGTGCCCTTCCATTCGACCGCGATGTTCTTGGCGAGGATCGTGATGCCCCGCTCCTTCTCGAGGTCGTTGGAGTCGAGGATCCGCTCGCCGGAGAGCTGGCTTGCGCGGAACTGCCCGCTCTGCCGCAGGAGGCAGTCGACGAGCGTCGTCTTGCCGTGGTCGACGTGG
>RFPF01000250.1 GCA_009926295.1 Planctomycetia bacterium | reverse complement strand
GGCAATGCAAACCTGACCCCCAACAACTTCAACGGAAGCATCGTCGATGGGTTCGACTTCGGGTTGTACAAGGGTGACGTGACGACGCAAAACCTCAACAACACGTTGCTCGTCAAGGATTTTGCACTCTTCGAATTCGCCGGGTTCGGCAGCTACAAACTGTCCCAGGTGAGTCCGCACGTGGTGTTCGGGTTCGGCACGAATCCCGAGGTCATCATCTCGGTGCCCGAGCCGGATGCGCTCGTACTCGCCGCGTTCGGCCTGATCGCCGGGATCGTCACGGAGCGACGGCTGCGCGGAAGCCGTCCGAAAAGTGTCCAGGGCACGAACGCCCTGGAAACATGCGGCGCCTGATGCGCCGCCATCGCACACTTGCCTTTCCGAGCCGCTGAAGGAATGGTTCGGGATGCCGGGACGGTCGTGAGGGTTTCGTGCCCGCACGGACGTCTCGGCCGAGGTTGCTCGGAAGACGAGTTGCTGGGCTCTTCGCCCCTCTGGCGAAGCCCCGGCGCAGCGTAGGCCGATGCGGACGATTCGACGCACGTCGTTTCCCGCACCGGCCTTTTTTGTTGCGCCGATCCAGGCATGTCGGCGCACGTTTCGGGTGCAGCGGACGCCGCGACACAGATCTTTTTGCAAAGGAACTGTTCATGCGTATCGCGCACTTTCTTCGCCCGGGAGGAGCGGCACTTGCGGTGCTGCTCCTGCTGGCCTGGTCGCCGGCACGCGGCGGCAATGTCACCTACCCCTTCAATGCCTCCGACGGCGGCTGGACCGTCACCGGCACGGGTGCGGCTCTCGAAAAGCCATGGACGTGGCAGAAGGGGCCCAGCGCCAACCTGGGAGGCTGGCAGTCGTTTCTCGGAGCGAGCGACTCGCCGGGAAGCGGCACCTACGTCGAGAGTCCCTGCCTGCTGATCGACGACGTCGATGGTCAGTACGTCAAAGTCGACATCTTGCAGCGGTTCAATTTTCCGTATTCAGGATCAGGGATTCCGAACGCGCTCGGCCAGGTGCAATACCGCGTCGACGCGGGAACGGGCTGGGGTGATTGGCTGGGCGTTCCGACGGCCGTCTTCAAGACGACTTCCGGGAATATTCCCCCGACCTATCCGCCCATCTCGAGCGGAACCCTCGCCCCGCCGCTGATCCCGACAGCCATCTACCCGGTGGCATCGGCGACCACGGTGAACGTGCAGGCCTGGGCAGGCACGACGCTTGATTTTGCAACCGGCTACCACGAACCCAGCGAGTTCACGCTCGACTTCGCGTCGTTCGGTCTCGCTCCGAATAACGAGATCCAGTTTCGATTTTTGATGGCCCCGCAGGCGGCCTCGACGGACGTTCCGGACCTGAATTGGGAGATCAACAAGGTTCAGATCGACGGCGTGCTCGAGTGCCCCGAACCGGGCACGCTCGCGTTCGCCGCCACGGGGCTGATCGCAGGATTCGGCTATTACGCACGGAGGCGTCGGCTGCGGCCGGGCATCTTCCTACGGCAGGTGATCGGGGGTGCGATCGTCCTCGCAGTGTTCACGAACCTCCATGGCTCGGCCTCGGCCGAGATCACGAGCACGTTCAACTTCAACCTGACCAGCGGCAGCTTCACGCCATCGCCGCAGGGGATCTATAGCACGCCGCCGATCACCCGGGCCAAACTCCGATCCCTACCTCTCCGGCACCAGCACCTTGCCCACGTGGAACGTGCGCTCGTCGCCCGTCAGCGGCACGGCCGTCGCCACGGGCAACTACCTCACGAGCCCACTCATCCAACTCGGCGCGACGGTGGATCAATTCATCCTGCGGTTCGCCCATCGCTACCGCCTGCCCGGCAACGGCTCGGGGCTTCCCATCGACGTCGGTCAGGTCACCTACAGCATCGACGGCGCCGTTTTCCTCCCGCTCGCCCCGAGCGACTGGAAATCAAGCGGTCCGGTCGATCCCTCGCTCCAGCCCTATGTCTCGCCATCAAATTGGAGCAGCGTGGCGGTGCCCACGTTTGTGCCGGGCGCCGGATCGACGCCGCCTGTCTACTTGCTCACGAACGGCGGCGCGTCGTTCACTGGAGACTCGGCGGGCTTCGACGCCGGCAACTTCGCCGGCAGCGAAAGCTTGACAGTCAAATTCCCACAAGCCACGCAGACGGTCGAGTTTCGCTTCGCGAACGTCAACCTCGGCAACAACTGCGGCATCAACGGCGGCTGGGATCTCCGGTTCGTCGAAGCGACGTTCATCGAGGCCCCCGAGCCGGGCGGCTTCGTGCTGGCCGCCGTCGGTGGCGCGCTCAGTTTGCTCGGATGGATGAGACGCGGGCACAGGGGCTTTGGGCGCATCACCAGCGGCCCTCCAGGCCGAGCGTGATGCCCTGCACGAACACGCCGCCGCCGACATGCGTGGGCCCCTGCGGATCCGCCAAAGGTGAATTGCAGATCGAGCACTGGTTCACCTGATTGGTCGCGAGCGCGAGCCCGTCGAGCCAGAAGGCCGCGTAGCCTGCCCGCACGGAGAGCCAGTCGGCGATGTCATAGACACCGGTCACGCCGACTTCGCCGACGAACGCTGTCGCCGGCTTCGCGGTGCGCACCGCCAGCGACTTCCCGTCGAGCGGATAGAAGGCAGACGACGCCTGCCCGGCCTGGTTGTAGAACACGCCAGCCTTGGCGAGGCCTTCCAGCCGCCAGGGAGTGCCCAGGCCCAAGAGGATCGAGTCCGCCCCGAACTGCCAGCCGTAGAGGTCGTTGAACGTGCTCGTATTGTAGGTTTCGGGCGCGACGCCCGGGACGGGAAGAACGGAAGACAGGCCGAACGTGTCGTTCCACTCGACCCAGCGAAATCCCGTCAGCCACTGGAAGCCGCCATCGGTGGGAAACCGCCGGTTCAATTCGAAGCTTTGGAATGCGCTCGACAGGCTGCCCGTGACCGAACTGTATGGAGTCGTGCTCGGACAGCAGAAGAAGGCATCACTCTGGAGATAACCGGCAGGGACCGTGGGCAGCGTCTTCGTGGCCGTGAAACTCTGCACGCGGAAATAGTTGAACTCGATCGCCCCGTCGTCGCCCGTGTGCCGGAAGATCGTGAACCGCGGGCCCGCCGCCATGCCGCTGGCAAGGTTCGAGGCGTTCAGCGCCGACCCCGCCGCCAGCCCCGTGCCGGCGTCGCGGATGTCGTAGATCTGGACGGCCTGCGGCACGTCGCGCCAGAGGAGCAGTGCCTCCGTGCGTCCAGACCACACCGGATCAACCCCCAGCGGATCGAGGACGTGAGGCACACGGCACGGCGCCGGCGGGCAGCAGAGCGTCGCTTCCGGGTCTGCCACCGCGTCGACCGCGATCGGCAGTTCGATCGCCGAGATGTCCTCGGAGTGCGCACGCCGCACGAATCCGAGCACCACGAGGATCACGATCGTGACCCCGATGAGCCACTGCCAGCCGTCGAACTCTCCCGTCGCCCGTGCCTGCCACGCTCCCTCCATGACCCACACTCCCCTTGCATCCAGAGCCAGGCGGCCCGTTTTGCCCGGGCCGCACGGCCAATCCGGGGGAGAAGCCCGGCTCGCGCCGGACACCGCAACTACCCCCTCTAAAGTGGGGTATCGGGTGCCGTGGATCGGCGGTGCATTTTTTTTCCGACACCCCTGACAAACGGCCGCGGGCGGGTAGCGGCTCGCCAGACGAAGACGGCCGGCGGGCGGGGCTTGGCCCCGCTCCGCCGGCCGCTCGATCTGCCGAACGCCATCGGCAACCGACTGGGAACTTCCGTCAATGTCCTGCACGACGGCCGCGCGCCCGCAATCCTGCGCCGCGGCTCACCGCCGCTTCCTGTCACGCACGCTCGGCACCGCCGCCAGCGTGAACACGAGCACCTCCTCACCCGTCGCCGTGCTGATGTCGTGGTGCACGCTCACCGGCCGGGCGCCTGTCACGTCCTGCACCAGTTTCTCGAGCATCGGCCGCCCGGTGAGCACGAGGTGGCTGCGCAGTTGCTTGAGCAGTTCGGCGCCGCGGCCGTTGCCGCTGGCGTGCGACTCGATGAGCCGCTGCTCCGCGGCCGTGAGCACTCCCTGGAGGTGCACGAAGAGTTTGTTCTCGATGAGGTGCGTGTGGATGTCGCGCGGGCCGCGGCCCATGTACTCCTGCTGAAACCGCGCGATCACGTCGCATACTGCGGCCTCTATCTCCCCCTGCGACCGTGCGCTTCGCGTTTCGACCATCGCCGATCCCCCTCCGCCGCATCAGACCCCCCCTAAGCGGGGTTTGCATGGCGGTGATTTCGACGCTGGCAGCGCACCGTCGTGAGCGGCGCAGGCCCAACCGGAAAATTCTTCTTGCGTTTCCCAGATTGCCCAATATAATCCCAGACGCCGACGGGCAGTCCGTTGCGAAAACGGCTGAAATTCGGCGAAACACACTGTATTCGGAAGACGAGTCGAGGGGCAGTCCGGGGTCAGCCCGGGTGGTCCGTCGCAGCGTAAGCCGGCGCGAGAGCATGCCTCCGGGCATCCTCACACGCCGGCTTTTTTTGTTTTTGTCCGGTCCCACAGCCGCGGCCTGCGGGACCGGAACGAAACAGGCGACGAGCGAACGCGAGCCAGGCACGAACGCGGCGACACCATCCCACCACCGAGGCTCCCCATGATGACGACCCTGCTTCACCAACGCGGCGACACCACTCCCCGGACACACGAGTCTGCACAGCTTGCCCGCCGGGTGGCCCGCGCGATCGGGGCCTTCGAGCACGCCCTCTTCGGCCGGGCGCCGCGGAGCGTCACGGTGGTCGCCAGCGGCGACCAGGTCGTGGTCAGCCTGCACGAGTCGTTCTCTCCACTGGAACGCCGGCTCGTCGACGAGCCG
>RFPF01000249.1 GCA_009926295.1 Planctomycetia bacterium | reverse complement strand
GATCGCGGCGGTTCCCGACGACTCCGACATGGTGGTGATCGAGGAGGACATCCTCGAGCATCCTGCGGACGCCCACCGGCGGTCGATCGTCGCGGTCCGCCCCGGCGACTACCGCACCCTGTTCGCACGCCTCCGCCGCGGCGACCGCTGATGTACGATCTGGCGGCATGACGGACCGCGACCGACACTCCCGCGACGACTGGCCGCCCGGCCGCGTGCTCGTGCAGTCGGCCACCTACAACGAGCGTGAGAACGTCGAGCACCTGATCGACGCCGTGCTCGAATGTTCTCCCGACGTGCAGCTGCTGATCGTCGACGACGACTCGCCCGACGGCACGGGACAGATCGCCCTCGAACGGGCGGGTCGCGAACCGCGGCTGCACGTGCTCATCCGGCGCGGGCGGCGGGGCCTCGGCAGCGCGATCCTCGAGGGGTTCCAGCTGGCACGGAAGCGGGGTTTCGAGGTGAGCGTCAACATGGACGCCGACTTCAGCCACGACCCAGCCGACATCCCGCGGCTGCTCGTGGCCCTCGATCCGCCGGGCGGGAAGCCAACCGACATCGCCATCGGCTCGCGCCGCGTGCCGGGAGGCCGCACGGTGGGCTGGCCCGTTTCCCGGCACGTGGCGAGCTGGCTCGTGTGCTTCTTCACGCGCTGGGTGCTCGGCGTGCCCGCGAAGGATTCGTCGGGCGGATTTCGTGCCGTGCGCCTGGCGGTGTTCGACAGGATCGACGCGGGCAACTTCGCGAAGGGCTACGCCTTCCAGGAGGACTTCCTGTGGCGCGTGCATCGCGCCGGCGGGCGGATCGTGGAGATCCCGATCACCTTCACCGACCGCACGCGTGGGTCGAGCAAGGCCGACTTCGCGGAGAGCAAGCGGAGCATCGGGGAACTCCTGCACCTCGCCCGGATCACCTGGCTGGGCAAGTGAGCCTACGGCAGCGCGGCCGGGCCGAGCGTGGCCGACGGCGGGGGCGCGTTGAGCTGCAACTGTCCGCCGGGCGGCGGCGGGGCCGGCTGGTTGGCTGACGGATCGGGCTTTTCGCCGAGCGCCACCGCGAGGCTCTCGCGGGCGTCCTTGAGGTTCGGGGCGATCTCGAGCGCCTTCCTGAACTGCACGATCGCCTCGTCCTTCTTCCCCTGCTTGTAGAGGGCGACGCCATAGTTGTTGATGAGCGCGGGGTTGCCGGGCTCGCGTTCGAGCAGCCATTTGTACTTCTCGGCCGCCTCGGGAAACCGCCCCGCCGCCGCGAGCGCGTTGGCGAGGTTCACGTGGATGGCCGGCACGTGCGGCGTCACGCGGCAGGCCTCGGCGAACTGCTCGATGGCCGCGTCCATCTCGCGCTTGGCCGCCGCCTGGTCGCCCCGCTGGCCGAACATCTGCGCCCGGGCCGAGAGCGTCGTGCCGAGGTTGTTGTGGGTCTCGCCGAGGTCGGGCCGCAGCCGCGTCGAGTTCTGGAAGTGGAAGTGGGCGCCGTCCACGTCGCCGCGGGAGAACTTCTTGGCGCCGAGGCGGTTGTGGGCCTGCCACGCCTCGAAGTTGTGCCGGAGCGTGTGCTCCCACATGTGGTCCTCGTCCATCCAGTTGATCGCGTCGCGGAAGGAGAGCAGCGAGAGGGCGGCGAGCACGAGCGCGCCCCCCGCGAGGAACGTCGGCTTCGAGGCCTCCTGCGCCCGCTCGAAGAAGAGGATCGCGCCGGCACACAACAGCGCGATGATGCTGATCATCGGCAGGTAGATGAAGTGGTCGGCCACCCACGTGATCCGCATGTAGGAGATGGTCACGAAGCCGAGCACGGGCGCCACCATGAGCAGGAAGAAGCCGAAGGCGAAGAGCGCGTGGCGGCCCCAGTGGGCGGGAAACAGGGCGTCACGGTTCTTCCACATCCACCACACGCCGCCGGCGATCACCGGCCAGGCCAGAAACATCCACGCCTTGGGCGGGTCGACCTCCCAGCGGGGATAGATCGGCAGGAGGTTCACCGGCCAGACGATCGACGCGAGGTAGTGGAGGATCGCCATGCCGGCGATGGCCGTCCGCGAGGCGAAGCCGCCGACCGAGAGGAGATCGCCCACGATGATCTTTTCCTGGCCGATGGCCCGGCCCCACTGATACGAGATCGTCACGAGGCCGAGCACGATCGAGATCGCGAACAACGGCAGGGCGAGGATCACGTCCTGCTTCGTGACCGTGCCCCGCTTCCACCAGGCGTAGAGCAGCGTGAGCACGGGAAACGCCACGACCGATGTCTTGGCGAACATCGCGAGCAGGAAGAACACGATCGCACCGGCGTAGAGCCGCTGCCTCTTGGCCTGGTCGGCCTCCTCGTCCTGGCCCACCCAGCAGATGCACGAGACCAGGAAGAGCGGCAGCGAGAGCGTGTTTTTCGTTTCCGACACCCACGCCACGCTCTCCACGCACACGGGATGGATCGCGAACACGAGCCCCGAAAGCCAGGCTCCCGGAATCCGCATCTTCGCGAGGAGCGCCCACACGAGGAGCGCGCCGGCGATGTGGAGCAGGATCGTGGTGACGTGGTAGCCGGTGGACCGCGGCCCGAAGAACGGCCACTGGGCCCAGAGGGCGGTGTAGGAGAGCGGGAAGTAGTCGGCGCCCTCGGGGTTGAACCACAGCTTTGCGAGCGTGCGCAGGCTGTCCGGTGGCACGTTCGGGTCGGGCGATACGCGGTGCTGGACGGTGAGGTTCGCCGTGAGGAGCTGGTCGTCGTCCCAGAGCCAGTCGCCGTGGTACGACGGCGAGTAGATCCAGAGGCCGGCGAGCACGATCATCGCGGCCTGCATGATTCGCGTGCGCCACCGGCCCACGCGGCCCTCGGCAGCGGCCGACGAAGCCACAGCGTCGGGCTCGTCGGCGCTGGTCCCGCTCACATCCGAGTCGCGGAACCGTTTCAGCAGTTTTTTGCTCGACCCCATGGGAACTCGAGTCTACCCCGCGCGGATCGTTCCCAAAAGGAGGCGAGGCGCCTCGCCCGGTCTACTTTCTCTTCCCCAGGAGCCGCCCCCACGCCTCCGCCACCTGCCGCTCCATGGCGAGGGCCCGCACGCGGGCGTCTGGATCGGCAAGGCTCGGCTGCACCTCGAGCGCCTTGCCGGCCGCCTCGAACGCCTCCGTTTCGCGGCCCTGGGCATCGAGGATGAGCGCGAGCGTGACCCACGGATCCCCCCGCTCGCCATCGGAGAGTCGGATCGCTTCGCGGGCGGCCCGCTCCGCCTCCGGGAGCCGTCCCACCTCCCGCAGGGCATCCGCGAGGCCCGACGCGGGCGTGTAGGCCACCGGATTCTTGCGAAACGTGTCTTCCCAGAGCGCGAGCGGTGTGGCCCACACCGTCTGTCGCTCGACACAGGCCATGCCGAGGATGGCGACGCCCGCCATCGCCGTGATGACCGCCTTTTCACGGAGCCTCGGCCGGGCCGCGAGCCACGGGCCGTCGAGCAGCCAGCCCGCCGCGAGGGCCACGCCGGCCATCGGCAGATACATGTAGCGATCTGCCGCGGCGCGGTAGATCGGCACGATGTTCGACACGGGCACGAGCGGCAGCACGACGAGCGCGACGGCGAGGGCCATGCGGCGATCGGCCCGGATGGCGAAGACCGCCGCCACGATGAGCCCTACGAGGATCACCGCCGCCAGCGGCAGCGGCAGGTGGCGCACCGAATAGAGGCCGTAGTCGGCGCAGAGGTTCGCCGGGAAGGCGACGAGCTGTGCGTAGAGCGCGAGGATGCGAGGCTCGATCGCCATCGCGGCGAGAAACGACCCGCCGGGATACTGCGGCTTGGCCTCGAAGATCACAGATGTTTCGGGCTCGAGGAGGAATCGGGCCGCGAGAAAGGCCACGGCCGCCGCCTTCCCGCCGCCCACGGCGAGCGTCCAGAAGGCCCCCGGCTCACCGCGGCGGAAGAGCCACCAGTAGATCCCGAGCACGGCCGGCGCCGCGATCCCCGACTCCTTGCTCGCCACGGCGAGAAAGCAGAGCCCGGCGCAGGCGAGGGCCCGCCAGCGATCGCCGCCCGGGTGCGCCGGATCGTGCCGCATGGCGAGCAGAAGCGCCCCGAGCGTGCACGCCGCCACGAGCAGGTCTTCCCGAAACGTCGGCTCACAGACGGCCTCGGTCACGAGCGGATGCACGGCAAAGAGCAGTGCTGCGATCCCTGCGCAGGACAGGCCTTCAGCCTGTCTGCCCCCTGCCCTGCTCAACCCCCGTGCAATCCCCCACACCATCACCGCATTCAGCGCATGCAAGAGCACGCTCGTGAGGTGGTATCCAAACGCATCCCTACCCCACACAGCCGCGTCGAGCATGAGCGACGCGAGCTGCACGGGCCGGTTGAAGTCGAGCACGTCCATCGCGAGCACCTGGCCCGAGAGCACAGGCATCCAGTTGCCGGGATCGTGGATGAAGTCGCCGGTCTCGATCTGGAGCCGGGCGTCGTAGACGAACCGCGCCGAGAGCGTCGGCCAGAAGACCGCGAGCGTGATCGCCGCGAGGATCGCGGCTTGTTTCGCCGGCTGCACGTCATTCTCCGCTTGGCGTGGAAAAACAGGTTCAGGCCGGCCATCGAGGCCCTCGTCACTTGCTATGATCTTGCACATGTCAAAGTCTCGGCAAGGTGTGTCAGGCGACGCCGGCGACTCGCCATCGGCCGCGACCACCGCCGCCAGCCCCGCCGTGATCGATGGGCAGTGGATGCTGCAGACCGTCGTGCCGCTCCTCTTTGCCGGGAGCGTGGTCTACGCAATCGCCACCGCGACGATCGGCTGGGGAAACACGCTCAACGACCGGCACTCGTTCCGGCAGACGCAGACCGCCACGACGGCGTATTTCCTGATCGACCAGCCGTTTCGGCTTGCGTACGAGACGCC
>RFPF01000248.1 GCA_009926295.1 Planctomycetia bacterium | reverse complement strand
CTGCGGGCCTCCAGCCCTCCGCTCGCTCGACTCCGGCTGCGCTGCGCCATCCATGGCTGCGCTTGCCTACATACGCCGGCTCAATGGTAGGGGCAACCCCTCGCCTCCCCTGTTCCAGTTGAGGAGGTTTCGGGCTCCCCGTGTCCCGGGAGCCGGCGTGAGTCACCAGCGGAGCCATGGATGGCGCCGCGCCTGTGACTCCGAGCGAACGAAGCCCAGGATGGGCGCAGTGAGCGTCCGGCGACGGGATATGGGGAGCCCGAAGCCGGGGCGCTCACATTGACGATCGCATCTACTCGATCAAGCCCGCCAGCGGGCCGCCGCGAATGCAGAGGGCGTCGACGGCGGCGGTGACGGCGGGGTCTTCCTCGACCGGCGGCGCGTGGTGTGGCTTGAGCCGGGCGTCGATCACGAGCGGGCCGCGGCAGCCCCAGTGCTTCCGGTGCGTGAAGGCGTCGATGCCGTGGACGTCGGCCGCGGGGTTCGACCGGGTGAACGTCACCCAGAGCAGGTTCGCAAGCGCCGCGGCCGCGAAGTCGGCGTCGTCCACCACGACGACGAGCGGAAACATCCGCAGCGGATGGTCGGGGCCGATCGCGTTGCACAGCCGTTCGACATCACTCGCCCACGGCGCGGTGTCCGTAAGCTTCCATATCGATTCGTCATTTTCCGCGTCGAGCCGGGGCCGGGGCTCGATCCGCGGGCCCGCGACGGCGACGACGCCCGGGAGGCAGACCCGCGGGTTGGAAAATCCGTTCGGCAGCGCGTGGCCTGCGGCGAGCTCCGTGGGCAGTGGCCGGATCGCCGGGCTGCGGGCCGCGACGACGAGCTTCGAGCCCGAGTTGAAGCCGGAGCCGGAGTAGTCGAGCGTGTCGATCGTGGTCTCGGTGTGGAAGTGGCAGTCGCGGCGCCAGTCGACCCGGGCGAGAAGGTGCGCGAGGAAGGCCGGGAGGCCGGGACGTCGTGGGCGTCGAGGCCGGGGGCGTCGTCGCCGGCCACGATGAAGAGGTATTTGGCGAGCGAAAGCTGGCCCTGGCCGAGGATCGCCGAGGCCTGCGTGAGGAGTTCGGCGGGCCGCGTGGATGGCTTCCACGGCAGGTAGCGCTCGCTGCCCACCGCGAGCAGGAGGGGATGCACGCCGGCGGCGTCGACCGCATGCACGCTCGACACGCCCGGCAGCACCGTGGGGATGATCGGGCCGGTGAGCTCGTGCACGAGCCAGCCGAAGAGCGTGTCTTCCTGGGGCGGTCGGCCCACGACCGTCACCGGCCAGATCGCGTCGGCCCGATGCCAGACGTGATCGACCCGCATCACGGGAAAGCGGTGCTGCCGCGCATAGTAGCCGAGGTGGTCGCCGAACGGTCCCTCGGGCTTCGTCGCCCCCGGCTCGACCGTGCCCTCGATGACGAAGTCGGCGTCGGCGTAGATGGCGGGGCGGTTCGGCCGGGCGAGCATCGGAATGCGATGGCCGGCGAGGGCCCCGGCGAAGGTCAGCTCGGAGAGGCCCTCCGGCAGCGGCATCATCGCCGCCACCGCCATCGCCGGCGAGCCGCCGACGAAGATCGCCACCTTGAGCGGCTCGCCGCGGGCGAGCGCGGCGGAGTGATGCACGCCGATGCCGCGATGGAGCTGGTAGTGGAGGCCGACCTCGCGGTCGCGGGTGTACTCGTTGCCGGAAAGCTGCACGCGGTACATGCCGAGGTTCGAGTGCTTCGTGCCGGGCCGGTTCGGGTCTTCGGTGTAGACGGCCGGCAGCGTCACGAACGGGCCGCCGTCGCCGGGCCAGCCGGTCACCGGCGGCAGCCGCGAGAGCGGGATTTCCCGGGACACCACCGCACCCGTGCGCGCAGCCCGGGGCAGGGTGGTGAGCGCATCGAGAGGTGCCCGCCAATAGCGCCACGGACGCTGCAGGGCGGCCGTGGGGTCGATCTTCAGTTCGACCAGCCGGCGCACGCGGTCGAGCGTGTCGGAAAAGACCCGCTCGATTCGCCGCTGCGTGCCATAGAGGTTCACGAGCACGGGAAACGCGCAGCCGCGAGGTTGCGTGAAGAGAACCGCCGGTCCACCGGCCCGAAACAGCCGCCGCTGGATCTCCGCGATCTGCAGATGTGGGTCGACGGGATGGTCGACGACCACCGCCTGCCCCTCGGCACGCAGGGAATCGACACAGGCCCGGAGTGAACGGAATCCCATGCGGTGTGCGCTCGACGGGGTGAGAACAGCTCGTGGAAGCCGGCGGGCGGGCCGGTGAAGCGGAGGCGCCGTTCCTCACCGAATTCCTCCACGGTAGTATAGTTGGAACACCCGGGCCGTCCGGGCACATCGAGCCGGGAGGCCGAGGGTGATGGTCACGCTCAAGAGCACGTACGAGGGCGGCCTTCGCTGCCGCGCCATTCATGGCCCCTCCGGCACGCAGCTCGTCACCGACGCACCGGCGGACAACCATGGCCGAGGGGAGAGCTTTTCGCCGACCGACCTCGTCGCCACGGCGCTCGGGACGTGCATGATGACGATCATGGGGATCGTCGCCGAGCGGCACGGCATCGACCTCGTCGGCATGACGGCCGAGACGGTGAAGGAGATGACGCAGTCGCCGCCCCGGCGGATCGCGTCGCTCCGCACGCGGCTCACGATCCCGCTTCCCGCCGACCATCCCCAGCGGGCCGCGCTCGAGCAGGCGGCCCACACCTGCCCGGTGCACAAGAGCCTGCATCCGGACATCGACGCGGGCGTAGAGTTCGTCTGGGCGGGCTGACGCGACCGCGCGTCACGGCAGGATCCGCAGGCCCACGGCCGTGTTGAGATCGAGGATCGATCGTCGGTGCCGCACGAGCGCGTCGCGATGGCTCTGGGCCACCTCCGCCGCGTCGTCGAGGTGCCCCTCGTAGTCGTCGGCAGTGATCTGCCCCGTCGTGAACTGCTCGGTCTTGCGCTTGAGCGTGGCGTTGACCCGCGGCAGGATCGCCGTCTCGACCTGCTCGAGCGCCGTGCGCGACCGACGGTATTCCCGCTCCGCGAGCCGCACCTCCGAGACGAGCCGCCGTTCGAGCGACGCGAGCTCGAGCTTCGTCTGGCTCGAGTTGCTCTCGGCGCGGGCGATGTTGCCCTGGTTGCGGTTGTAGATCGGCAGGGCGAACGTGACGCCGACCGCCCACGACGTCGCGCTCGGCTGGCCGAAGGGCTGGTTGTTCTGGTAGGTGAACGGATCGTAGAACAGGTAGACGTCGTCGAAGCGGTTGGCCCGCTGGAGATCGATCTCCGCCCCCGCCCGTGAGACGCCGATGCGGGCGGCATGGAGATCGGGACGGCAGCGCAGCGCAATGGCGGTCAGTTCCTCGAGTGGCGGCGGATCGGAGAGGTCGCTCCGCAGCCGTCCGCTCGGCTCGAGGCTGGGCGCCTCGTCCGCCGCCAGCCCGAGCAGCACGGCCAGCCCCTCCTGGGCGTCGGCATGGGCCTCGACGGCGTCGCCGAGGCCGCTGCGGGCCCGCTCCAGCACGAGCGCGAGGTGATCGATGCGGTCGGCCGCCATGGCGTCGCCCGGCTTCGCGGAGCGTTCGAGTTCGGCGAGGAACTGCTCCTGTCGGTGGACGGTCGCCCGCGCCGTGAGCACGTCGACCCGCGCGGCCTGCAGGTTGACGAATGCCCGGTAGACGTTGTCGATCTGCCGGCGGGTCACGTCCTGGAACTGGGCCTCGATCGTGGAGCGGGCCATCCTGGCCACGACGGTCCGCGCCTGCCTCTTCTTCGACACGTCGATCGGGTAGGTGATGTTGATGTCGTACTGGGTCGGGCCGCCGGGTGTGGCGTTGTTGAACTTTCCGTAGGGAATGAACTGCGTGTCCATGTAGACGAGCGGGTTGGTCCGGAGGCCGGCCGTGAGGACGTCGGCATCGGCCTGCGTGATTTCGTGGCGCAGGGCGCGGATGTCGAGGTTGGATGCCATCATCCGTTCGATCGCCGCGTCGAGGGTGAGGCCGTCGGCCGGCCCGGGATCGTCGAGGATCGCGGCGTCGATCACCGTCGCGGGGATCGGGACGGACCTCGCCGGCGTCGGCGTGGGGATCGTCTCGGGCAGCTGCATGCCGCGGTTGGCCGCGATCGTCGAACCGAGGGCGCTCGGCCGCTTGCCGCGGGGAATCCTGCCGGTGCGTTGCCGGCCGCCGAGAATGCCGGAGCCGGCGGTGCCGCCTGCGCCGCCTGGAAACTGCGGCCCCGCTTCGAAGGAGCCCGGGCCGGGACCGAGACTGGGTTCGAGCGTGCCCGGCACTGGGCCGAGATTCGGGAACTCGATGATGGCGCTGCGCTGCGACGACGCGTCCGACTGCTGGGCCCCGAGTCGCGCGGCGTGGCCGAGCCAGAGCCCGGCGCAGGCCAGGCCGGCCAGCACGATTCGGCACGAACGCTGCGCGGCCAACACGATGCACCCCATGCCGGCCTGGCGCGGTGCCTTTTCGAAGCGCGGCACCGCCTATCCGATATCATCGGCAAGGTCTGAGAAACCGCTTCATCCTTGCGAACCGGCAGGATCGAAAGCCGGTTTGCCTTCCCTGCCCAGTCCACCGATTTCAGCACGGTGTCGTCCGATGGCCGACCTGTTCTCCGCATCCCGCGCCGCCAACGTCGCCAGGGCGGCCCCGCTCGCGGCCCGGATGCGGCCGCGCCGGCTCGCCGACTACGTCGGGCAGGCCCACGTCGTCGGGCCCGGCAAACTGCTCCGCCGACTCATCGAGGCCGACCGGCTCGGCTCGGTGATCCTCTACGGCCCGCCCGGCGTGGGCAAGACGACGCTCGCGGAGATCATCGCGACCGAGACGAAGCGGCGGTTCGTCGAACTCTCGGCGACCGCATCGGGCGTGAAGGACCTGCGCGACGTGCTCGACGCCGCC
>RFPF01000247.1 GCA_009926295.1 Planctomycetia bacterium | reverse complement strand
CGAGGAACTCGCGGGCCCGCTCGTAGGCCGCCGGCTCGTCGATCAGGATCCTCCCCACGTCCTCCGTGAACATGTCACGGATCGTGCGGATGATCATGTCGCTCTCCTGGTAGATGTCGATCGGCGCGGAGTACTTCCGCATCCGCCGCACGATGCTCTTCCAGAGGTTGAGGAGGTAGGCCATGTCGCGGGCCATCTCCGACTTCGTCCGCTCCGTGCCCGCGGTGCGCACCACGAACCCCACCCCCTTCGGCGGCTGGAGCTCGAGCATGATGTCGCGAAGGATGCGGCGATCCCGCTCGTCGTCGATCTTCTTGGAGATGCCAACGCGGCCGAGCGGCGGCATGAGCACGAGGTAGCGGCCGGGAATCGAGATGTAGGTCGAGAGCGTCGGCCCCTTCGTGCCGAAGCCCTCCTTGATCACCTGCACGAGCACCTCGTCGCCCCGCCGCAGGATGTCCTGGATCGGGGGCTTCACGCGCGGTCGATCGCCAAGCCGCGGCTTCCGCCGCGTCGCCGTCCGCTGCCGCGATTCGTCGTCGCCGACCGGCTCGCCGCCGCGCGGCGGCGGCTCTACGTCGAACGCCTTGTCGGGGTCGAGGCCACCCTGCCGGTAGTACTGCGGCTCGACGTCGCTGATGTGGAGGAAGCCGTTGCGACCCACGCCGAAATCGACGAACGCCGCCTGGATCGAGGGCTCGATGTTGACGACGCGGCCCTTGTAGATGTTCCCCACGAGATTGTCCTGGCTCGTCCGCTCCACGTAGAGCTCCTCGAGCACACCGTCTTCCATGATCGCGATCCGGCATTCCTCCGGCTGCGACACGTTGATCAGCATCTCCTGCTTCATGTTTCGTTCCTTTCCTGATTTCCCGTGGCTCTCCCGTCCGCGGGGGACGGCGCCGTCAGACGACGGTCTCCGAGAGCCGGCGACGCATCTGGTCGCGTAAAAAAGCCTTCACCTCGCGAGCGCTGTCCATCTGGAGCGACCGCTCGGCGATCTCGCGGCATTCGGCGACCGAAACACTTCGGCACGCCTGCTTCACCTCCGGGATGGCGCTCGCCGGCACGCTCAGCTGCCGGAGGCCCAGCCCCAGAAGCAGCTGCGTGTACATCACGCTGCCGCTCATCTGTCCGCAGACATTGGCCGGAACGCCGGCCTCCCGCGCCACGTCGAGCGAACGGCTCAGGAGCCGCAGCACCGCCGGGTCGCAGGCGTTGTAGAGATCGGCCACCTCCTTGTTGCCCCGATCGACCGCCAGCGTGTACTGGATCAGGTCGTTGGTGCCGATCGAGACGAAATCGACCTCCTTGATGAACGCGTCGAGCATCATCACCGCCGCGGGGGTCTCGACCATCATCCCCACGGGCATCTTCGGGTTGAAGGCGATGCCGTGCTCGGCGAGATCCTCCATCACGTCGGCGAGGACGAGCCGAGCCTGCCGCAATTCGACGAGCGTCGAGACCAGCGGGAAGAGCACCCGCACGTCGCCCAGCGCACTGGCCCGGAGAATCGCCCGCAGCTGCGTGCGGAACATCGGCAGCTGACGCAGCGACAGGCGGATGCTGCGCAGCCCCAGGCAGGGGTTGCGCTCCTCCTCGGGCGTCCGCTCGGTGAGCATCTTGTCGGCGCCCAGGTCGAGCGTGCGGATCACGACGGGCTTGCCCTGCATCGCCGTCACGACGGCACTGTAGGCGGCGAAGTGGTCCTCCTCCGTCGGCTCGCGCTTCGACGTCAGGTAGAGAAACTCGGTGCGGTAGAGCCCGATGCCATCGCAGCCGCGGGAGAGACACTGCTCCGCCTCGCTCGGAAACTCGATGTTGCCCGTGAGCTGGATGCGGACGCCGTCGAGCGTTTCCGCCGGGACGTCGCGGAGCGTATCGAGCTTCGCGGCGACCGTGCGGGCGGCCTCCACCTCGAGCCGGTAGCGGGCGATGGTCTCCTCGTCGGGCTGGAGGATCACCACCCCCTGGTGGCCGTCGAGGATCACCGGCTCCCCGCCCGATACGTCGGCCAGGAAAGGCCCGAGACCGACCACGGCCGGGATCTCGAGACCCTCGGCCACGATCGCCGTGTGGCTCCCGGGCCCGCCGAGCTCGGTGACGAAGCCCTTCACGAACCGGCGGTCGAGGTTCGCCGTCTCGCTCGGCGTGAGGTTGTGGGCCAGTACGATCACCGGCTGCGAGATCGCCGCCAGCGTCTCGCGACGTTGTCCGAGGAGGTTGCGCAGCAGGCTCTTCTCGATGTCGTAGATGTCGTGAGCCCGCTGCGAGATGTGGTTGTCGAGGCTCTGGAACACCTTCGCGTACCGGCGGAGCGTGCGGCTGACGGCGTATTCCGGCCACCAGTTCTTGTCGCGGACGGCGCTTGTGAGCTCCTCCTGGAGCCGGTCGTCGTGCAGCATCGCCAGGTGGGCCTGGAAGATGGCGGCGTACTGCTCGCCCAGCTCGGCGCGGACGGCGTCGCGATTTCGCTCGATCTCGACGGCCGTCTCCGCGACGGCGTTCTTGAGCCGCTCGAGTTCGGTATCGACCGCGCTCCGCTCCACGAACCGCCGCGGGATGCGGAATCCCTCGCTGTCGAGGACGAGCGCCTCGCCGATCGTGACGCCGGGGGAAACGGCGATGCCCTGGAGTTTCAGCATGGTGGGGCGCAGTCGGCCTCTCCCGGCAGCGGGTGCGGCGGGCGGATCGCGCGGCTTCCGGAACACCGGCTGCCGGCTGGCGATCGACGCTCCGCTCGGCTTCGCGCCAGGCGGCTTCGTGCTGCTCCTTCTGTTCGTTGGTCGGTCGTGAAACGAGCGATCAGGTGTGGGAATTCAGTTCGGAAAAATTTCGGTCAAACAGCCCGCCGATGGCATCCACGGCCTCGCGGGCGTCGGGCCCGGTGGCCTCGACCACCAGCCGCGTGCCGGCCTCGGCGGCGAGCGTGAGCAGTTCGAGGATGCTCTTGCCATCGGCCCGTTGCCGGTCGGCGACGAGCTCGATCCGCGACTGCCACTTGCGGGCCTCCCGCGCGAGGAGGTCGGCCGGCCGGGCGTGCAGGCCCTGCTCGATTCCGACCACGACCTCTCGCGAGATGGTCTCCTGGGTCATCACGTCACCACCCCGTGGCTGTCGGCCTCCTCGAGCAGGTGCTCGATGGCGGCTGGAGTGGTGGAGGCCTTGAGGCGGCTGCAGAACCCCTCGTCGCGAAGCTGACGCGAGATGTTCTCCAGGGCTCGCAGATGATCTCCCGGACGGTCGGGGGGCGAAACAAGCAGGAAGAAGAGATGCACGGGTTCGCCGTCGAGGCTCGCGAAGTCGACCCCCTTCCGGCTCACCGCCACCGTGCCCACGAGCCGGTCGACGCTCGGGTGCTTGGTGTGCGGCACGGCCACGCCCCGGCCGATGCCGGTGCTGCCGAGATCCTCCCGCTTCATGATCGCCTTGACGATCCCGTCCAGTTCGGCAGGGGCGATCCTGCCGGCCTCGACGAGCGTCTCCGCCATCTCGCGGATGACGCCCGGTTTCGTGTCGGCATCGACGTCGGATCGGATGGCGTCGGTGACGACAAAATCGGAAAACTTCATGCGTCGTGCTTCTGGGGTGTGCGATGAGCCCGGCCCGTCACTTCCTCGGCCTAGCCGCGGCGCGACGACTGCACGTGCTTGTGATCCCGGACCTTCTCCTTGTGCTTCCGCAACTGCTGCTCCAGCTTCTGCACGGCGCCGTCGACGCTGCGCCAGAGCTGTCCGGAATGCTCGCGGCTGACGAGGTCGTGGAAGTGCTCCGCCGAGGCCACGATCTCCACCTCGGGCAGTTGGGAGTTGCCCAGGTCGACGGTCACGTTGAGGGCCGTGAGCCTGTCGAAGTACCGCCTCAGCCGGGAGACTTTCGCCGAAATCTTGGACTGCGACGCGGCACTGAGCTGGCCGTGCCGGGCCGAAACGTTGATTTGCACCCGAACGTTTCCTTGCTTCAGGGATCGAACCTGCGGCCCTGCGCCGCCTGCATCCCGAGCATATCACCCGCGCGGAGACTCCGACAAACCGCGTGGCTCACGCGGCCCCCGGACGGCGAATCAGACCCTTTTGCAACTGGCCGCGCCACCAGGCGGCACCCTCGCGGCGCCGCTCCGGCTGCGCGTCGGGCCGGTAGTGCAGACGGTCGACGTGAGAAGGCTTCACGATGTCGCACAGACACTTGTAGGCATAGCGCCGCACCACGAGGTCGGGAGCTTCGAGGGCGTCGACGAGCCGCTCCGCGGCGCCGTGAGCGAGCTCCTCGTCGCCGATCCCCCGGGCCATCGCGAAGATTTCCTCTGCCTTGCCGGGCGGGCCGCGATCCTCGAACGCCGCGCGGAGCTTCGCAGCCGCGTTCACGCCGCGGGCGAGCGCCAGCGGCACCGTTTCCGCCTCGAGCGCGAGCCACTGCCGCTCCTTCAGTCCACGCGTTGGAGAGTCGACGCAGAGAAGTTCCACGGCCGCGTCGAAGTCGCCGAGAAGGGCCCGCGTGGCCGCCGCGAACGTGCGGTTCTCCACTCGTTGGTCGGAGGCCATCTCCTCCAACGCCCTCGCGAGCGGCGCCTGCGCGTCGAGCCGCGACCGCAGGGCCTCGCCGGCGGACCGGGCGAGCCTGTCGGCGGGACGCGGCGACTCGACCCATTCCGGAAGCGGGTGAAGCCGTGAAATCCGAGCCGCCGCGGGGGCCGCGCTGTCCCATGTGAGCGCGGTGCGGGAATCGACCATGCCCTCCGGGGCGATCCCTTCGAGCCGGCCCTCGTCTGCGGCACGCGCGGCACCCTGTCGCCAGATCACCAGATCCTCGTCAAGCAGCGTCGCCTTGTGGATTACGCCCTCGGGCAACGCGTCCAGCGCCGCCACCGAGGATGTAACGGATGTGCCCTTCGAAGAAGTAAAATAAGT
>RFPF01000246.1 GCA_009926295.1 Planctomycetia bacterium | reverse complement strand
ACGGTGCCGCCGGCGAGCGTGAGATTCCGCAGGGAGTTGAAATACCCGTCCGACGTCAGGTTGCCGCCCGCATTGATTGTGACGGCCGCAGTGCTCGTCGTGGGTGCACCTCCCCAGGTGTCGGTCTGTGCCATCCCGAGCGTACCGCCGTTGTTGACGACGATGCTGTTGGCCGCGACGATCGCCCCGTTGGTAGCCTTAAGGACGCCACCGTTGACGATGGCTCCGCCGGTGAAACCATTGGTATTATTCGACAGCGTGAGGCTCCCAGACGACAGTACGATCCCGCCGGAGCCCGTAATCTGCCGCGAGAAATTCCCGCCGTAGTTGTCGGTGCGGTTGAAGGCCAGCGTGGCTCCGCCGGCAACCGCAATGCCCGATGTGGACCCCACTGCGCCGCTCGTGCCACCGCCGCCGATCTGCAGCGTGCCGCCCGAGACGGTCGTAGCGCCCGTGTATGTGTTGGCACCCGTGAGCGCCAGAACACCGTTCGCGATCACGATGCCGCCCGTACCGGACACCACGCGGTCGAAGCTCCCGCCGTAGGCATCCGTCCGGTTGAAGGCCAGCGTGGCCCCGCTCGCGAGGGCGATGCCGGACGTGGGGCCGATTGCGCCCGACGTGCCACCGCTCCCGATCTGCAGGCGGCCCGCGCTCACGGTCGTCGCCCCGGTGTAGGCATTCGATCCGGTTATCACCATCGTGCCGGCGCCGCTCTTGGAGAGGTTCGACAGCACGGCTCGGTTGTTCTGCAGACTTGCCGTGACAGTGAGGTCGGCGTTCGCGTCACCCGTCACATCCGCGACGTTGATGGTGAGCGTGGTGTTGCCGCTGCCACTGATGTTCACGGCGTTGTAGCCGTTGCCGACGGTGCCGGACTGGATCAGCGATGCCGTGGCGCCGCCCACATTCACCGTTCCGGCCAATCCAAAGGCCTGGGCGTTCGCATTCGCGCCGCCATTGGAGAGAAGCGTGCCGCCATTCAGGTTGAGATTCCACAGCGTGTTATAGGCGAAATCGGACGAAGCGAGCGTGCCGCCCGCCGCCACCGTGAACACGGGGGATGTGGTCGCATCCCAGTTCGCGCTGCCGAACATGTCGGGGTTCTTCAACACCACGGTGGCGCCGCTGTTGACGGTGAAGGCCGCGCTGTTGGAGTAGGAAGAGGTCGGATTGGAATAGAACGGGCTGCCGCTCAACGTCAGCGTGCCGGAGTTCACGGCCACGGTGCCAGTGCCGCTGATCCGGTTGGAGAAGTTGCCGCCATAGTTGTCGGTACGGTTGAAGGCCAGCGTCGCTCCGCCCACAAGGGCAATAACGGAGTTCGAAGCGATCGCGCCGCTCGTGCCGCCGCCGCCGATCTGCAGCGTGCCGGACGACACGGTCGTGGTGCCCGTGTATGTGTTGGCCCCGGTGAGGGCGAGGACACCGTTTGAAACAACGATGCCGCCCGAACCGGAGACCACGCGGTCGAAGCTGCCGCCGTAAGAGTCCGTGCGATTGAAGGCCAGCGTCGCCCCGCTCGATACCGCGATGCCGGAGGTGGAGCGGAGCAAGCCGGACGTGCCCGCGTTGCCGATCTGTAGCGTGCCGGCGCTCACGGTTGTCGCGCCGGTGTAGGCCTGCGACCCGGAGAGCACCATGGTGCCCGCGCCGCTCTTGGTGAGGTTCGACAGGAGACCCAGATTATTTTGGAGGCCTGCGGTCACGATCAGGTCGGCATTGGAGTTGCCCGTGACATCGGCCACGTTGAACGTGACGGTGTTGTTGCCGTTTCCGCTGATGTTGAAGGCATTCAAGCCGTTCCCGCTCGTGCCCGACTCGATCATCGCCGCCGTGGAACCGCCGACCGTCACGGTGCCCGCCAGGGCGAATGCCTGTGCGGCCGCGTTGTCTCCACCGTTGGCACGCAGCGTGCCGCCATTGAGATTGAGATTCCAGAGCGTGTTGTAATTGTTGCTCGACGCGAGGACGCCGCCGGCATTCACCGTGAACGCCGGCGACGTCGTGGCGTTCCAGTTGGTGCCGCTGAACATGTCGGTGTGCCCCATGATCACCATCGCCCCGTTTTGGACAGTGACGCCGAGGTTGCTCGAGTAGCCGTTGTTGCCGGAGGCGTTGAGCGTGAGCGTGCCCGTGTTGACGGCCACGGTGCCCGATCCGCTGATCGTGTTGGTCAGCGTCCCGCCATAGGCATCGCTGCGGTTGAAGGCCAGCGTAGCGCCGCTCGCAATGGTGATGCCCGTCGCCGAGGCGATCGACCCCGTGGTGCCCCCGTTGCCGATCTGCAGCGCGCCGCCGGTCACCGAGGTGGCGGCCGTGTAGGAGTTAGAGCCGGCCAGGACGAGCGTGCCTGGCCCGCTCTTGGTGAGCGCGGCGGTGGCGGTGCCAAAGTTATTGGTCAGGTCGGCGTTGACGAGGAGTCGGCCCGCGGCATCCGTGACGTTGAACACGGTCGCATCGCCAACCACCGTTTCTCTGCCGAGACGGATCAGATTGGCACTCCCGGAGATGGCTGTGATCAGGCTCTGGGTCGTGCCGTTGACGGTCACCGTGCCGCCAAATCCGAAGGCGCCGGTGCTGGGGCCGAGGCCGCCGTTGAGCGTGACGGTGCCGCCGGCGAGCGTGAGATTCCGGAGGGAGTTGAAATAGCCGTCCGACCTCAGATTGCCGCCCGCGTTGATCGTGACGGCCGCAGTCGTCAGCGTGGGTGCCCCGCCCCAGGTGTCGCTTTGGGCCATCCCGAGCGTACCGCCGTTGTTCACCACGATGCTGTTTGCGGTGACGATCGATCCGCTCGTCGCCTTGAGCACGCCGCCGTTCACGGTTGCTCCGCCCGTAAAACTGTTTGTGTTGTTCTGCAGCGTCAGGCTCCCGGACGACAGCAAGACTCCACCGGAGCCGGATATCTGTTTGGCGAAGCTGCCGCCGTAGTCGTCGCTGCGGTTGAACGCGAGCGTGGCCCCGCTGGCGACGGCAATGGAGGCGGTGCTACCGAGCCACCCGGTGGTGCCGCCCACGCCGATCTGGAGCACACCGGCGTTCACCGTCGTGGTCCCTGTGTAGACGTTCGAGCCGGAGAGCGCCATCGTGCCCAAGCCGCTTTTCGTAAGCCCACCAACGGTGCTGTCTGGATGGTTGCTCAGCACCGCAGCGGCCGTGAGGTCGGGATTGGCATCGCCCGTTGCGTCGCCCACATTGAACGTCACAGCGCCACGCATGCCGATGCGCGGATTGTTGGCACCGCCCACCGAAATCAGCGATGCCGTGCTGCCCCCAACCGTGATGTCATAGCCGCTGGAGAACACATAGGCGGTGTAGAAGTTGTTGAAGTAACCATCGGTTGCCGCCAGCGTGCCGCCGTTGAGATTCACCGCGCCCAACGCATTGACCCAGCCGCCGCTGCTGTTGACCGTGCCGTTGATGACGAGCGTGGCGGCGGGCGTGGCAGCCCAATTTCCGAACGTGTCATGGTTCACGAAGGTAAGCGTCGCTCCAGGAGCGATCGTGATCCGGCGGCCCGCCGTGCTCGGGGAGCCCAATGTGTTCCCACCACCCGCCTGCAAGACACCCGCATTCACGGTAATGTCGCCGGCCAACGACGGGCTCGCCGTGGCCAGCCTGAGCGTTCCCGACGAGAGCACGACGCCGCCGGAGCCGGTGATCGCGCGTGTGAAGTTGCCGCCGTAGTTGTCGGAGCGGTTGAAGGCGAGCGTCGCGCCGCTTGCGACCGAGACGGCGGACGTCGAGCCGATCGCACCGGCCGTGCCGCCGTTGCCGATCTGGAGCGTTCCGCTCGACACCGTCGTCGCGCCCGAGAACGTGTTGGCCCCCGTGAGCGTCAGCACGCCGCTGCCTGATTTCGTGAGCCCGCCGGCCGCCGACAGCACTCCGGCATATGTCGTACTCGAGTTGTTGCCACCCACGGTCAGCGTGATCGCCCCGGGTGTGCCGGCGTTGTTCTGGAGCGCGATGTCGTAGCCAACGCCGGCCGAAGGGGCCGAGAGGCCGCCGACCGTGAAGGCGCTGCCACTCACCGATGAGTCAAACACAACCGAGCCGCCGTTCATCGTGAGCGTGCTGTTCTGGATCGCATTCTGATCCGCAAGATTCAGCGTGCCGGCGGACAGTGTCGTGGCGCCTGAGAAGGTGTTGGCACCGGCGAACTTGAGGGTGCCACTGCCGCTCTTCTCCAGCGTGCCATTCTGGCCGGCTTTGTCGGCGAGCGTCGCGGTGGACTGAACCGTGATCGTGCGGCCGCTGTCGGCGCTGAAGGTGTGCGTGCCGGTCCCGGAGAGACTGACGATGAGGTTTTGCGTGGCGCTGGCGCCTCGGTTGAGATTGAGATCGACGCCCGACTTGTTGGCGATCGTGCCGTTGTTCCAGTTGAACGTCGCGGCGGTTCCATCGAAATTCCGCCGGATTGTCTGGGCTGTGAGCGTGCCACCATTGAGGTTCATGGTGGACGTACTGGTTGCGTTGGCGTAGTTCAGGTCCAGCGTGCCGGCGTTGAACGAACCGCCGTTGACGTTCAGCGTGGCCACGGATCCGTTCGCCGAGCCAAGAATCGTCACCGCGTTGGTATACGTGCCGCTGCCGATCGTCGTGGTGGCCGCCGCTCCGCTCGAGGCAAGCCAGAAATAGCTGAGGGTTGACGAGCCGAGATTGAGGGTTGACGTGCCGTTATTGAGCGTGAGCCACGACGTGATGCCGCCGGTCGTTGTCAGTGAGCCCGTGCCTCCGCCGAGATTGAGCGTGCCAGCGTCCATGAAGATGTAGACGTTCTCACCCGACGATCCCGTGAGGTTCAGCCCCGCGGCCGTGAGCGAGGTGCCGAGCACATTCATGCGGGCGTTAGCTCCGATGAGCGTCAGCGTCGAAGCCGTCGCGCTCGCCGTGACGTTCACGGTGGTGCTGGCATTGATC
>RFPF01000245.1 GCA_009926295.1 Planctomycetia bacterium | reverse complement strand
GCCCAGCCTCCGGCCGCCGCCACCCTGCCCAGCCCGACGCCGTCGGCCGCCACTCCAGCGCCCGCGTTCGAACTCGGCATCGGTGCGTCCGACGGCACGACGGAGCCGATGATGGACGGCTCCTACGATCCGGGCCTGCTCGCCGGCGGGCCCGAAGGGCAGATGCTGATGGGGCAGTATCCCGCCCAGGTCCACGTCGAATCGTTTTACGACGACCCGTACGCCTACGAGGACTGCGAGGATCCGTGCCTCGGGCTGTGCGTCAGCGACGGACGCGTGTGCGCGTGGCTGAGGCGGTTCGGCCGCCCCTATTACGGCTGGCGGTGGTACCGCGACTTCACGGCGAGCGTCGGCGTGACGAGTTTCACCAACTCCACCGACCTTGGGTTCAACGGCAATTATGGCGTCAACGAGTATCTCAACTGGGCGATGCCGTTCTGGAACGCCTTCGGCGTCGGCTGGCAGGTCGGCATCCGGGGCGTGCAGACGGACTTCCAGCCCGCCACGGTCCGCAATGCCGGCGGCAGCCTGCTCAACAAGGGCTCGCGCGACCAGCAGTTCGTGACCACGGGATTCTTCACCAGGGCCTTCGAGGGACGCGGCTTCCAGGGCGGAGCCGTCTACGACTACCTCGCAGACAGCTGGTATGACGAGGTCAACGTCTCCCAGATCCGCAGCGAACTGAGCTACGTCTGGGGCTACCACGAGATCGGCTACTGGGGCGCCCAGAACGTCCAGGAGCAGAAGCAGATATACACCTCGCGGAGGACCACCCAGTTCACCGGCTCCACCGTCGACATCTACGCGGGCTTCTACCGCCTGAACTTCGGCGACGCCAACGAATGGCGTGCGTGGGGCGGAGCCACCGGGAACGGCGAGGGAATCTTCGGCTCGTCGCTGCGGGCCCCGATGTCGCGCAGCCTGGCCCTGGAAGGCCTGTTCACCTACCTCGTCCCCAAGCAGACGCGTTCCGCGACGCTGGCCGACGGGGCCACGGTCACGGCCTTCTCACCGGCGGCCTGGAACGTGTCGGTGAACCTCGTCTACTACCCAGCCGGTCGCTCGCGCCGGAGCCTGGCGAGCCCCTACCGTCCGCTGTTCGACGTGGCAGACAACGGCAGCATGATCCGCTCGCTGGTCCTCCCGCGTCCGTGATCGGGCCGCCCCGGCGACGGCGGGGCGGCTTTCTGGTATTCTCGCGGACCCGCGGCAGCGCGTCGCGGCGACGGGCGTTACGGTGCCCGACGTTCCGCTTCCCGAGCCCCGCCATTCGGACCTCCCATGTCGGAAGAAAAAGATCCTTGGGCATCTCTCGCCGACTCGCTCGGCGCCGCGCCTGGCCACGAGCCCTCGCCACCGCCCGCCCGGAAGCCCCACACCAAGCCACCAGAGCAATCGCGGGCGCAGCCGCCCCGGGCGGCCGCACCGCGGGCCACGCCCGGATGGGACGACCTCGACACCGCCCTCGGCCTGCCAGCGGGCCGGGAGCCCGTCCGGCACTCCGATGCCGATCAGCGTCCGGCTCAGGCGCCCCGACCCGACCGCCGCGAACCGCCCCGGGCCACCGAGCCCTTGGCCGGGCGCCGAAGCGACCGGTCCGACCGCGACGCAGCCGACGTCGAGCAGGGATCGGAGCGTCGCGACGGCAACCGACCGCGGGCGGACGGCGACGAACCAGCCGGCGGAGACAGGCCGCGGCGCCGACGCGGGCGACGCGGAGGCAGGGGCCGCGGACGCGGGCGTCGCGACGACGCAGCACCCCGTCATGACGACCCGCCGGGCGGATCCGACGCCGACATGGGTCCGATCGACGAACTCGCAAACGACCGGGGCGACGACCGGCCGGCCCCTCGCGGCGAACATGGCGACCGACCGCTCGATGACGAGGGCCGGCCCCGCCGCCGCCGCCGCCGCCGCGGACGACGCGGAGGCCGGCGCGGCGAATCCGGGGCCGAGCGCCCGGCGGGTGAGGCCGGCGGCGAGGGGCGGCTCCCGCGCTCCGGCACTTCCGACGAACCCGACGAAGAACCGCTCCCCGCGGGATACGGCCGCGCACCGGCAGCCCGGCAGCCCGAGCAACGCGACTCCGCGGGCGGCGCCGAGGGTGGCGAACGCCGAGGCCGTCGGCGGCGTCGGGGCCGTGGCGACGACTCGGGCCGACGTTCCGGCGGCGAGACAGCCGGCGACGGCTCGAAGCGACGCGGGCGACGCGGGCGACGCAACTCCGACGGAGAACGGACTTCATCCTCGTCCAGCCTCGCCCGACGCAGCCGCGACGACTTCGCACCCGTCTCCCGTGGCTACGACGAGGATGACGAGGGGCTCGAATTCCTGGGCGTGGAGGAGGCGAGCCGCGAGCAGCACGCGCGGCGCGAACGGCACCCGGAGGACGACGACGTCATCGTCGAAAGTGGGCTCAGCGCCGTCCGCGACGTGCCGAGCTGGGTCGAGGCGATCGGCATCGTGATCGCCGGCAACCTGGACGCCCGCAGCCGCCCGCGGTCTGAACGCGCCGACGACGATCGCCGCCGCCGGTAGGATTCCATGGTCTGCCAGGCCCGTGGGGCGGAGCCACGCGAAGGGAGGGTCGGTGCGACGCCGAGCGTCCCCGTGAACACGGATGCCTGGCCCACGCCCTACTTCAGCGAGATCGTGCGGGCCAGGGGCTTGAGGATCTGGTCGACGACGCACGTGTCGACCACCTCGCGAGCCAGCTGGGCGAGGCGGTCGATCGTGTCGGCGTAGCTCGCCTGCGGGTCGAGGCTGCCATACTGCCGCGCCGTCACGTAGACGCTCAACTGTTCCTCGGCGAACTCGCCCGTCCGCACCTGAAATGCATTGGTGCGGGTTTCGGTGCTGACTCGGACCTGCACCCGGCAGTCCTCGTCGAGGGCGATCGTGAGCGAGGGCTCGAAATTGATCACCCTGCCGCCCGGCAGTTCGGCGACCCGGTCGAGGGCCGTCCCCACGCCGAGGGCCTCGGCGAGGAGCGCGTTGTGGTTTCCCCGGTAGGCGAAGTCGAACCCGAAGAGGAGGTCGAGGGCCTCGCAGTCGAGCGGGCTCACGGAGAGGAACGGGGGGGCGAGGTCGAGCACGAGCCGGTGCTGCTCGAGGGCCGATTCGACCGAGGGCGGGTTCACCTGCCCAGAGCAGAGCCGCTTGGACTCGACGGCGGCCCAGCGGTAGCGACCCTGGTCCTTGTCCTCCTCGAGCACGAAATCACGCTTGTCGCGGCAGTAAAACTTCCGCATCGAGGGGTATTTTTTCTGCACCCGCTCGAAGAAGTGGAGGACCGTCTCCCGCTGCGTGGGAAGCTCCATCTCGGTGGCCAGGTTCATGTTGATGTAGAAGTCGTCGGCCAACGAGGCGTACGGCGTCATGCGGAGGGCTCCTGAATGCAGCGTCTGCGGGGCAGTATAGGAACGGTCGCCGAGGGCCGTCAAAATGGGGGGACTTCCCGGGCCGAACCGCGATGCAAAAAACTTGCACGCGGCGCAGTGTGACTTATGCTTTCGTTATCGCCATTCGCTCGCCCGCCATGCCGTCCCCGACGCAACCCTCCAGCATCCCCGACGACCGGCTCACCGTCCAGAAGCGCGACGACGGCGCGGTGGTCGTGCGCGTGCAATCGACCGGCGACACCCGCGACCGGCTGCCCGACGCGGTGTTCTCGTTCCGCTGCGGCGATCCGCAATACGCCTACTGGCTGGCCCGCTGCGAGGGCCGGTGAGGCGACCCCGCCTCAGGTTCCCGGGGCCGCGCCGCCGCCTCATTCCCGCGAACTGGCGATCAGCGAGATGAACTCGCGGTTGCTCTTGAACTTCGCGAGCTGCTTCGTGAGCTGCTCCATCGCATCGACGTGATGCATGCTCGACAGCGTGCGCCGCAGCATGTTGCAGGCGTGCAGCGTGTTGGGGTCGAGAAGCTTCTCCTCGCGCCGCGTGCCCGACTGCGAGATGTCGATCGCCGGCCACACCCGCCGATCGGCGAGCTTGCGGTCGAGCACGAGCTCCATGTTGCCCGTGCCCTTGAACTCCTGGAAGATCAGCTCGTCCATCCGGCTTCCCGTGTCGACGAGGGCCGTCGCCACGATCGTGAGCGAGCCCCCCTCCTCGAACACGCGGGCCGTGGCGAAGAGCTTCTTCGGGATGTCGAGGGCCTTGATGTCGACGCCGCCCGACATCGTCCGGCCCGTGTTGCCCACCCACTTGTTGAAGGCCCGGGCCATGCGGGTGATCGAGTCCATGAGCAGGAACACGTCCTTGCCAGTCTCGGCCATCCGCTTGCAACGCTCGATCACCAGCTGTGACAGCCGCACGTGACTCTCCACGTCGCAGTCGAGGCTGCTCGCGAGCACGTCGCCCTTGACGCTGCGGCGCATGTCGGTGACCTCCTCCGGCCGCTCGTCGACGAGCAGCATCACCAGCGAGAGTTCGGGGTGGTTGGTCGAGATCGCCTGGGACACCTGCTGGAGCATGACCGTCTTTCCGGTCCGCGGGGGGGCCACGATCAGGGCCCGTTGCCCCTTGCCGAGCGGCGTGAGCAGGTCCATCACCCGGGTCGTGAGCGGCTGCTGGCCGGTCTCGAGCCGGAGCCACGTCTCGGGGTTGATCGGCGTGAGCTGGTCGAACGTCTTGACGTTCGGGTAGTCGTCGGGCGGCATCCCCTCCACTTCGAGGATTTCCTTCACCCGTGGCCCCTGCTGGCGGCGGCCGGGTTGCACGAGCGCCTTGATGTACACGCCCTCGCGCAGCCGGTAGCGCTCCACCATCGTGCCGGGCACGAACGGATCGGTCCGTTCGCGCGTGTAGTTCGTCTCGGCGCTGCGGAGAAACCCGTAGCCGTTGGGGTGCATCTCCAGCACGCCCTGCCCCGGCTCGAGTGGGATCGGTTCACCGTTTTCGGCGACGTCGGGCTCCAACTCCGGGGGCCGC
>RFPF01000244.1 GCA_009926295.1 Planctomycetia bacterium | reverse complement strand
GGCAACCGTGCCAGTAGCCGCTGTGGCCCCAACGCCCGGAAAGCGGGGACGCTTTCTCCACGGGCTTCGTCCCGACCGGTTTCGCAGCCAGTCGGAGCGTGACGACGGGCGACATAAGTCCTGTGTTTTTGTCAAATCAGGGCGCTTTTGGGTATCTAGGGGGTTTGCAAAGACTTGATCGATTTACAGATTTTTACGGCCACGCTAGCCTGCTGACTCGGTTTTTCACGGAGAGAACCCTCGCGGAGGTTCCCGGATTCACCCGATGAATCCCGGGGCGGTGGGCAAGGAGGCAAAGACGCGATGCTTTTAACGCAGGCAGTTGGGCCAGTTCAGCGTGCGACGGGCGGCGGGATCTCGCCTCTCGCCCCTTGGCTCGCGGGTTTTTTCGCCCTGTGTGCGGCATTCTTAACTCCCGGCGCCGCCGCGGTGGCCTCCGAGGGCTGGCTCACCAGCTACGCCGAAGCGATGGCGGCCGCGGAAAGCAGTGGCCGCCCCGTACTCACCCTGTTCACGGGCAGCGACTGGTGCCCCCACTGCAAGACCCTCGAACACAACGTCTTCGCCAGCGAGAATTTTCGCGTTTGGGCGAGGGAGAACGTGGTGCTGCTGATGATCGATCTGCCCCAGGCCGGAATCACCCAGCAGGTACGCGACGAGCGGTCGCAAGTCTGCATCAACTATGGGGTTCGGACGTTTCCCACAGTGCTTCTGATCGCCCCCGACGGCCGCAAGATCGTGGCCCAAACCGGCTACAAAGGGCAGTCTACGGCCGAATGGCTCGCCGGGATGCAGGAGCACATGCCGAGCCCACAGGGGGCCGAGGATGCCGCGAAACCGGGCGACACGGCCAAGATCCACGCCTCGCTCGACGCCGCCGTGGCGACGGCCAGGGGCGTCCGGCGTCCGATCCTGCTCGTCGTGGCTCGGCCGGGGGATTCGCAGGCCCGCTCCCAGTCGGAGTCGCTGATCAACGACCCGGAATTCGACTCGTTCACCCGGGAAAACTTCGTCGTCGCCAGGGTGGCGCCCGCGGGTCCGGAGGACGCCTCCGCGGCCCGGCCACTCGACACCCTGCTCGGCGGCGCCGACCTGCCCCCGGAATCGGTCGAACTGATCGTCACCGACGATGGCCAGACCCCGCTCTTCAGCCAGTCGGGAACCCAGCCCCCGGCTCGGATCGTGCACGGTCTGCGCCGCTTCCTGGCCGCCCGCCAGGCCGCCCGTCAGGCCGAGCACGCGCGGCGTTAGGTTTCATCCGCCCCCGCTGCGCGAAACTGGGCGGCCTCGGCGTTGAGTTCGCCGATCGACCGCCGCAGCTCGTCGAGCGTGGCCGTGAACACGGCCATCGACGCTGCCGATTCGCCTGCGCCGTCCCTGAGCGTTTCCATGGCGTCGCGGATGTGCCGCGCTCCCTGCGACTGCGTCTGCATCCCCTCGTGCACGCGCTCCAGCGATGCGGTGACCGCCTGCACCGGCTCGATGATCCGGCCCAGCTTCTCGCTCACGTCGGCCACCTCGGTGATCCTCTGGCTCACCTCGTTCCGGAACCTGTCCATCTCCATGGTGCCGCCGGAAACGGCCGCCTGCATGTCGCGAACCATGCGTTCGATGTCCTTCGTGGCCACGGCCGTCTGGTCGGCCAGCCGGCGGATCTCCTGGGCCACGATCCGGAATCCCCGGCCCGACTCACCCGCCTTCTCGGCCTCGATCGTCGCGTTCACCGAGAGCAGGTTCGTCTGCTCGGCCACCTTGGCGATCGCCGTCACGACCGACGTGATGCCGCTGGCCCGCTGGCTGATGGTGGCGAGCTTGCGGGTGAAGGCGTTCATCGTCTCGTCGAGGTGCTGCATCGACGCCGACATGCTCTCCAGTCCGCCGCGCCCCTCGGCGGCGACCCGCGCCGCCTCGCGGGCGGATCCCGTGACGTCGCTGGTCGCCTCGAGCAGCTGCTCGCTGGTCGCCGAGATCTCGGCGACGGCGGAAGAGATCTCCGTCGCCGAGCCGCTGAAGTTCCGCACCGCCCGATCCTGGCGGGCCAGCGCCCCCGATGCTTCGGCCTCCACCGTCGAGAGCCGCTCGCCGGCAGCCTGGATGCGGCGGACGAGGCCCCCGAGCGACGATGCCATGCGGCCGAAGGCACCGAGCAGCCGGCCGACCTCGTCGCCACGGCCGGCGGGAACCGGTCCGGTGAGGTCGCCGGACGCCATCGCCTCCGCCACGCGGAGCGACTCGAGCACCGGCCCCGCGATCGAACGCGCGAGCCACACCGCGGCGAGCACCCCCGGCACGCCCACCACCACCGCCGCGACCGCGGCGGCGGCCGCCTGCCACCAGAGCACGTCGCGGCTGGAGGCCGTCGATATCGCCACGAGCACGGCCCCCGCCGCACGGCCGTTGGAGCGACTCACGGGCGCCGCCACTCGGTAGGTCTCGGCTTCGGCCCGGCCGACGGGCCTCTTGGCGGCGATGCAGTCGCGCACCAGGGCGGCGTCCTGCGAGACCAGCGGCATTTCGGCATCGGACGCGGTGCCGCGGTCGTCGATCCGCCGGGTCACCAGCGCCGTCAGCTGCGGATCCAGGATTCGCACCTCGCGCACGTCGCCGGCGACGAGCTCGGCCACGAGCCGTCGCGTCTGCATCCGGCCGTCGTCCATGTCGCCGGGCTGTGCCGGAACCTCGGCCGCGAACGCCACCGCCCGGGCGAGCGCCGCGGCGATGCCGTCGCCTCCGTCCCGGGCCTGTCGGAGCACCGCCTGCCGTGCCGCGTAGGTCTGGAGCAGCGTGTTGACCGCGATCGCCGCGAGCACGAGGAGCGCGGCGATGATCGCGATGCGCGAGCGGAGCGACATGGGGGCATTCCTCGGTTGAGAGCGTTCTCGCAACCTTAGTGCGCCGCATCCCGCCACGCCACCGGCGGCGGATCAGGGCCGGGCGACCGTCACGACCGCGCCATCCGGCACGGCCGGCCGCGCGTCGGCGGCGGTGCGCGACGGCGCTGCGGCGGCCGGGGGCCGCCACCGATCGGCCAGGGCACAGCCCCCCATGGGGGCCGCCATGAACACGGGCGCGACGAGCCACGGGAGCCATACGCCGGCGGTGCCGGCGGCCGACGACTGCCCGGGCGTCACGAGTCGACGGATGCGCACGCCTGTCAGCGGTTCTGCCATGGCGAGGCAGATACCAGCCCCATGACCGTGGGATCAATCCCAGCCAGGCAGGCCGAGTGGCCGAGGCGGGAATCGAACCCGCACGGAGATCTCTCTCCCCGGGATTTTAAGTCCCGTGCGTCTGCCAGTTTCGCCACTCGGCCCGAGTTCCCGCGATCGTACCACCAACGCGGGTCCGGCTTCAGGATGTCGCGTTTTGGACACGAGCGCGCCGGCTCGACTGAAAAAAAGGGGAAGGCTCGGGGTTGTCCCCACCGTTGAGCCGGCGTATCCGACCAGCGAAGCCACGGATGGCGCAGCGCAGGCAGATCCGAGTGAGCGAAGGCCTGGAGGGCCCTGGCGAACGTCCGGCGAGACGGTACGGGGCGACCCCGAGCCGGCGCCCGCGACTCGACGCATGCGCGGCCAAGTTCGTCGCCGCATGACGGGCCTCCAATCTCTGCGTACACTCTGCCGAGTCGTCGTCCCGCAGGAATCCATCGCCCGTGACCGTCTTCGCCGCCGCTGACAGTGCCGCCTTCGGGGGCTTCGACGGGTTTCTCGGCACGCGGGCGTCGATCGGGATGGATGTCGTGCTCGTGGGGCTGTGGCTGCTCCTGCCGGTGCTGGCATGGAGCATCATGCTCGTGCGGCGCGGCCGCTACTCGGTGCACAAGGCGCTCCAGCTCGTGATCGCCGGCACGCTCTTCGCCGCGATCGTCGTATTCGAGATCGACGTGCGTCTCGTGAGCGACTGGAAGGCCCGGGCTCGGCCGAGCCCGTGGTGGCCGGGGGGCGTGCTCTCGGCGCTCGGAGTCCACCTCGTGTTCGCCGTCTCGACGTTCGGGCTGCTCGTGTGGGTGCTGTGGGAGGCGCTGCGACGGTTTCCCGCACCGCCCACGCCGGGCATGCACGGCCCGCGGCACAGGAGGCTCGCGCGGCTGGCCGCCGTCGATCTCGCGCTCACGGCCCTGACGGGCACGTTCTTCTACTGGCTGGCCTTCGTGGCGGGCTGACGCCGCCCGGGCTCGACGCCCGGAAGCCAGCGGCAGATCGCGAGGCCGCCGAAATAGAGCAGGCACAGCGGCACGGCGAGGAACAGGAGGCTGTAGGGATCGGCCGGCGTCAGGATCGCCGACACGATGAAGATCACGATCACCGCGATCCGCCACTGGGCGGCGTAGGTCGCCACGTCGAAGACGCCGATCCGCTCGAGAAACAGCATCACCAGCGGGAGCTGGAAGCCGAGCCCGAATCCGATCGGCAGGATCAGGACGAAGCCCAGCCACTCGCTGATTCGCGGGTCGGGATCGAGCCCGAGCCACTCGTTGAACTGGAGCAGGTAGTCGAGGACGAAATCGAAGACGAAGAAAAACGCGAGGAACACCCCCGCCAGGAACAGCCCGATGCTGATCGGAAGGAACACCCGCACCCAGCGCTTCTCGTGGGGATAGAGGCCCGCCGCCACGAACGTCCAAAGCTGGTAGAAGATCCACGGGCTCGCGATCACCACGCCCACCAGCAACGCCGCCTTCACGTAGATGCCGAAGGCCTCCTGGGCAGAGAGCGTGGTGATGCTCACCCGGGAATCCTTCGCGAGCGGCTGCCAGAGAAGCAGCGGAACGAGCGCCTCCGGATCGAATCCGGCCGCGGCTCCGGGTGCGGAATCCCCGCCCAGGGCCCGGGCCAGGCGGTCGGCGTGCACCTCGCGGAGCTCGAAGGTCAGTCCGTGCTTCTCGACGGCATCGACGACCTCCTGTCGCGCATATGGCAGGGGGGGGCCGCCGGCGGTGCGTGGCTTCCACGTGTCGAACGTCTCGATCGACCGCTT
>RFPF01000243.1 GCA_009926295.1 Planctomycetia bacterium | reverse complement strand
CGGACTGAGAACCCGACGTCCTGGGCCACTAGACGATGGGGGCGTCTGACCTGAACTGTAAGGGTGTCGGTCGGGGTGTCAAGCGAACTTGAACCCCCAGCGGAAAGCCCTTTCAGGCCGGCTTGAGTGGCGTGCGATTCATGCCGCAGGCATCGGCCCAGGCTCAGCGGCCCTGCCGAAACAACGTCGACCGGCGCGACCGAAGCCTGCCCACGGCGAAGCCCGCGGCGAGCGCCGCCAGCGCCGCCACGGCTGTCGCGATCCAGAGCCGCCGCGAAGACTCCTGCTCGGCCGCCTCGCGTTCGAGCGCCGACTGCAGCCGCATCGTGGCCTCGCGCATCTCGAGCGTGCGCGTGTGCCGCCGCATCGTCGGGGTCGCCTGTGCCGGGCCCTGGGCCGGCGGCATCGCCCACTCCGCCGGGTCGCTCCACGCCAGCGGCGACGGCAGGTGGCGGGGGCCGGAGGCGACGGCCGCCTCGATCTCGGCGACGGCGTGCAGGAGGTCGGCGGGGCTCGCGAATCGCTCTTCGGCCGGCTTCGCCAGCAGCGTGTCGACGATCCGGCACAGGCCCGCGGGGAGCTCGGGCCGCAGCATGGCCAACGGCACGAGCGGCTCGCGGATGTGGGCCATCGCCACGGCGAGGCTCGTCGATCCGTCGAAGGGCGGGCGGCCGGCGAGCAGGTGATACACCGTCGCTCCGAGCGAGTAGAGATCGCTGCGGGCGTCGACCGCCCTGCCCTCCGCCTGCTCCGGGCTCATGTAGAGCGGGGTGCCGAGCGTCATGCCGTCCTGCGTGAGGTCCGGACCCTCGGGGCCGGCGAGCACGCGGGCGAGACCGAAGTCGGCCACCTTGACGTCGCCCGCGGGCGTCACGAGCAGGTTCTCGGGCTTGATGTCGCGGTGCACCACCCCCTGTTCCGCCGCGCGGGCGAGCGCCGAGCCCACCTGGCCGAGCACCGCCACCGCCTGCCGCGCATCGAGCGGTCCGCGGGCTGCGAGCCAGGCTTTGAGCGTCGGGCCGGCGACGTACTCCTCGGCCAGGAAGTGCACGCCATCGACGCACGCCACCTCGTGGATCTGCACGATGTTGCCGTGCACCAGCGCGGCGGCTGCGCGGGCCTCCTGGGCGAACCGTTGCACCGCCGTGGCCTGTCGCAGCGTCTCCGGCCGCAGCACCTTCACTGCCACCTGCCGGGCGAGCGACTCCTGCTCGGCCAGGTAGACGTCGGCCATCGCGCCGCTTCCCAGTCGGCGCACGAGCCGGTATCCTCCGAGCCTGCGCCCGGAAAGGTCGCCTTCGCCGGTGCCGCTCGTCGAGCCGTCGCTCTTCATGCGTCAGCAGCGTATCAGCCCCCGGAGGAGTTTTCATGCCCAAGCCGTCCGCCGCCGAACTCAAGAAGGCCGCCCAGGCCCTCGACCTCGACCAGACCGACTACGAGGTCACGCTCGACACGTCCGCCGGCCCGATCCGGCTCGTGTTCGATGCGGTGTCGGCTCCGGGGCACGTGCGCAACATGGTGGCGCTCGCCGAGAGCGGCTTCTACGACGGCGGCTGCTTCCACCGGGTCATCCCCGGCTTCATGATCCAGGGAGGCTGCCCCGAGGGCACCGGCAGCGGCGGACCGGGCTATACGATCCCCGCCGAGTTCAACCGCACCCCGCACGAACCGGGAGTGCTCTCGATGGCCCGCACGAGCGACCCGAACTCGGCCGGCAGCCAGTTTTTCATCTGCCTCGAAAAGGTGCCGCACCTCGACCGCCAGTACACCGCCTTCGGCCGCACGGCCGACGAGGCGAGCCTCGACGTGGTGAAGGCGATCGGCAGCGTGCCCACAGGCAGGCAGGACCGGCCCGTGCAGCCGGTCGTGATCAGGAAGGCCACGGTCACGCGGAAGGCGAAGTAGCCCGGCGGCCGCCGAACATCGTGCGCAGCCCGAGGATCACCAGCGCCGCCCCGCCCGCGGTGGTGAGCATCGCCTCGCCGTTGGTGCGCACGTCGAGCAGGTCGTCGAGCGACTCCGCCCGCGGCTCGCGGCCCGCGACGGGCTGCGGGGCGGCCACGTGGGTCGAGCGCGTGACCACGTCGGAGTCGGTCGCGGAGGCGAGCCGGGTTGGCGCGGGCCGGGCTGGCGTGCCGAGCCCGCGGTCGAGCGCGGGCCGGTCGGAAAACTCGGCGATCGGCAACGCCTGGAAGCCGCTCGAGCCCACCTCGGCGAGGAACGCCCGCAGCCGCGTCGAGCAGCTGCCGATCGTGCGGCCCTCATTCTGACCGAAGAGGACGCCGGCGAGCTCGCCGCGGGCGTTGAGGATCGGGCCGCCCGAGTCGCCCTGCCGGGCCGTGGCCGAGAGCTCGACGAACTCGCGCGGGTAGCCCGAGCCTGGTGAGAGGTATTGGGTGCAGGGACCGGTTTCGGTGCGGAAGGGGCCACGGCCGTAGCCGGCGATCGTCAGCGGCTCGCCGGGATGCGGCGTTGCGGCGGCGAGTGACACCGGCGCTGCGGCCGGCCTCCAGATCACGACCGCCGCGAGGTCCCACGCCTCGTCCCAGCGCACGACCGTGCCGGCCGACTGGAAGCCGTCGGGAAACTGCACGAGCACGCCGGAGCGGCTGTCGCGGATCACGTGCCAGTTGGTGAGCACGAGACCCTGCGTGCGGTTCACGTCGACGAGCACGCCCGATCCCATCGAGGTGCCGGAGTTCTCCGGCGCGATGATCCGGGCCACGGCTGGGTGCGGCGGCTGGCCGGTGCCGATGTAGTCCGCGAAGGCCTCCGGCGACCACCTTCCGCCGGGAGGCTGTGCCGCGCCGAGGCCCCAGCCCCATCCCCAGGCCACGGACTGGCCGTGGGCGTCGGCTGCCGCCGTGAGGGCGATCGCGAGGAGCATCGTGCTGCACGTGCGTCGCATGCGTGGCGCTCCTGGCGTGGTGGACGGGATCAGTGCGGCATGCCGCGGGTGGCCTGCCGTCGCGTCTCCCTGTCGATGATTCGGCGCAGAAGCTCCTGGCGGAGCCGCTCGCGTTCCCGGTCGGGATGGGGTGGGATGGGAATCGTCCGGGCCGGTTCGACCGACAGGCTGCTTGCGTGCGTGACCATGAGACGGGTCTCCTGCCTGCGTGCGAAGCCGGCCCTTCGCACCAATCCCGGTAGATCGGCCGACTCCGCCTCCGTGCCGCAGGAAAAATCGACCCCGCCGCGAAATCGGCGCGACCGGCAGGCTTTACCGGACGGCGAAGCCCTCGGCCGCGAGGCGGCCGGCGAGGGCGGCCACGTGGTCGCGGTCGGCCGTCTCGACCGTCACCTGGACGCTCGTGGCGAACACATCGAAGCCCGAAAAGGCCCGATCGTGCACGATCTCGCGCACGTTGGCCCCGGCCGCGGCGATCACCGCCGAGAGCCTGGCGATGCCGCCGGGACGGTCGCTCACCCTCGTGGAAAACCGCCACCGGCGGCCGTCGGCCACGAGACCGTGGTCGATCACGCGGTCGAGCATCGACGTGTCGATGTTGCCGCCACAGAGCAGGATCACCACCTTCCGGCCGCGGAACTCGCGCCCTTCCGGCCCCAGCAGGGCCGCGAGCGCCGCCGCCCCGGCCCCCTCGACGACCGTCTTCTCGAGTTCCAACAGCCGCAGCACCGCCAGCGACAGCACGTCCTCGCCCACCGTCACCACGCGATCCACCAGCGGCGCGGCGATGGCGAACGAACGCTCGCCCACCATGGCCACCGCGAGGCCGTCGGCGAGCGTGGGGCTGACAGCCACGTGGGTGGGCCTGCCCGCCGCGAGCGAGGCGGAGAGGCTGCCCGCGGAGGCCGGCTCGACGGCCACGATCTGGATGTCGGGCCGGATCGCCTTGGCGGCGGTGGCCACGCCGGCCAGGAGCCCCGCGCCGCCGCAGGGAACCACCAGCACCTCGGCGTCGGGGACGTCGTCGAGGATCTCGAGGCCCATCGTCCCCTGCCCCGCGATCACCCGCCGTTCGAGGCCGTCGCGGGCGGCGATCTCGATCGCGAGGCGGCGGGCGTCGTCGAACGTTTCGCCTTCGAGGATCACCGTCGCCCCGAGCCGGCGGCAGGTGGCCACCTTCACGAGCGGCGCAAACCGCGGCATCACGACCGTCACGGGGATCCCCAAGAGCTTGCCGTGGTAGGCGAGGCCGAGCGCGTGGTTGCCGGCCGAGGCGGCCACGACGCCGCGGCGGCGCGCGGCGTCGTCGAGCAGCAGGAGCGCGTTGCGGGCACCGCGTTCCTTGAAGGATCCGGTGCGCTGCAGCAGGTCGAGCTTGCAGAAGATCTCGGAGCCGGTGAGGTCGGAGAGCGGCACGCTCGGCGGGCAGGGCGAGCGGTAGATGCCGGAGCGGATCCGGTCGTGGGCAGCGCGGATGTCGGCGAGCGTGAGGCTCATGTGAGCCTCTTTGGCAGGTGAAACGCGCGCACGTCGATCCAGGTCATACCCGCGGCTTTGGCGGCGGCGATGCCGAGGTCGCTGTCCTCCCACACCACGCATCGCTCTGGCCGGGCCGAGAGCCGGCGGGCCGCCTCGAGAAAAGGCTCGGGGTCGGGCTTGTGCTTCGCGGTGTCTTCGCTGGCCACGATCGTGTCGAAACAGTCGGCGATGCCCACATGCTCGAGAATGCGCCGGCAGACGGCGCGGTGGCCGCCGGTGACCACGGCCAGCGGGATCCGGCCGCGCGAGCGGAGCACCACGTCGACGACCGGATCGATCGCCTCGACATGGTCGAGCTGCGCGAGAAACGACGATTCCTTCATGTGCACGGCGTGATCGAGGTCGATCGTGAGGCCGATCTCGCCGGCGAGCGTGGCCACGATGTCGCGCGTGGGCCGGCCGCCGAGCGCGTAGAAGCGGTCTTCGTCGAATGCGATCCCGTGGGCCTCCGTGACATGGAGCCAGGCCCGGTAGTGGGCCGGCATTGTGTCGGCGAGCGTGCCGTCGCAGTCGAAGAGCAAGGCGTCGTGGTCTTGGAGCTGCCACACGGGTGGGGTGGGCA
>RFPF01000242.1 GCA_009926295.1 Planctomycetia bacterium | reverse complement strand
CCTGTCGCAGCCTGCGGAACCGCTTGGCCCACGACTACGGGACTGACTTCCAGCTCACCGCCTCGCACTTCAACGCGTTGCATGAACAGATCCCCGGCTTGACGGCTGTAACGCAGGCAGTCGCCGCCCATGCCAAGGCCACTCTTGGAATCGAGCCGGGCGATCCCAGGTTCGGCGAAGCTCTCGCCCGCCGGCGGAAGTAGCGCAGGCTGAAGCCTGGCTTACGACGCGAGCAGTAGTTCGAGGTAGCTCTTGGGCTCGGGCGCACCGCACCGAAGCGCGCGGGCGAGCGATTCGAGGCGGGCCTGGGCGGCTGACACGTCTTCGGGCGTGGCGATCGATTCCAGCTCGAGGAAATCGCCTAGGCCGGTGACGGCGTCGAGGGCGAGTTCGACGTTTGCCCCCTCCCAGACGAGCCGCCCCGGGCGGCGTCGCTTCGCCACCTCGAGCACGCGGCGAAACCCGAGCGCCTCGAGCAGGTCGGTCCAGCGGTCGAGCGTGGCGGGCTGCCCACCGGGCCCGCTCCCGGCGACCGCGCCGAGCGGCAGCTCGATCTCGCGGCGGGTCTTCGTGCCGCCGGCGAGCCGCGGCCCCTTCCAGGTGATCGCCACGTCGTCGCCCACGCTCCGCAGCCGCAGGGCCTCGTCGGTCGCGGCGAAATCGCGGGCCGGATGGGCGAAGTAGCGGTCCACCTGCGCGATCGCCGCGTTGAACTCTGCACCGAGTCCCGCGAGCGCGCGCTCGATCGCCGGCAGGTCTGCGATGCGAAACTTCAGTTCGACTTCGTACACTTGTGGTCGCGGAGGTGACGAGGAATGATGGATTTTACTCCTGACAGGCTGAAGCCTGTCCTACTTGTTGTCACGATCATAACCCTCGCCGGGTGCGGCGGGCCGCCGACGCATCCCGCGATCGGTCGCGTCGTGGGCAACTTGCCGCTCGTCTCGCTCGTCGATCCCGACCGCCCTGCCCCGCCCTTCACGGGCAAGGCCACGCTCCTCAACTTCTGGGGCACCTGGTGCCCCCCGTGCCGCCGAGAACTGCCCGGCATGGCCCGACTCGCGGGCCGACTCGCCGACGACCCGCGGTTTCAACTCGTGGCGGTGTCGTGCGGCGGGAGCGGCCGCGACGATCTCGCCGAGATCACGGCCACCACGCTCGAATACCTCGCGGAGCAGCGGATCGAGATCGACCCGTGGGCCGACCCCGACGGCACGACGCGGCGCATCTTCAGCGCGTCGTTCGGGTTCGACGCCTATCCCACGACGTATCTCATCGGGCCGGACGCGACCGTGCGGGCGGTGTGGACGGGCTACCGCTCCCGCGACGAGGCCGACATGGCGCGGGCCGTCGTCGAGGTGCTCAAGGAACTGCCGGCGGAATCCGCGCGAGCCGCTCGATGAAGGCCGCCGCGGCCGCCGCCGGATCGGCCGCCGCCGTGATCGCCGAGGCGACGGCCACCCGCCGCAGCCCGAGCGCGACGAGATCATCGAGCCGCTCGAGCGTGATGCCGCCGATCGCAAACGCGGGGAGGGAGATCTCACGGGCAACCTCCGCGAGAAACCCGGCCGGGGCGAACGCTGAAAACGATTTCGTCGCGGACGGAAAGCACGGGCCGATGCCGACGTAGTCGGCGCCGGCCGGCACCGCCGCCCGGGCCTCGTCGAGCGTGTGCGCCGTGCGGCCCACGAGCGCCGCTGGCCCGACGACGCTGCGGGCCATCTCGACCGACAGATCCTCGGCGCCGACGTGGACGCCGGCAGCCCCGACGGCAGCGGCGACGTCGGCCCGATCGTTGACGACCACGATCGCCGCGCGACGCCGCGCGATCGCCACCGTGCGGCGGGCCCGGTCGACGAGTTCGGGCGTCGTGAGCTGCTTGTCGCGGAGCTGGATCATCCGTACGCCCACCTCGAAGAGCCGCTCGACGAGCCTTTCGCACTCCGCCGCGTCGCGCCGCCCGTCCACGAGCACACAGAGCGAGACGCCGCCGAGACGCTCTCGCGCCAAAGCCGCGGTCATCGCGGCCTTTTCGAGCGTGTAGAGCCGGTAGCGCAGCTGCTCGAACCGTGCCGCCTCGCCCGGCGCGAGGATGAGGGCCACCTCCTGCAGGCTGCGCAGGGCCTGCGCCGCCCGGGCGGCATTCGCCGCGACGAGATCTCCGGCGTCGCGACGCGGAAGCGCCGCCTCCGCCGCGATGGCCGTGCCCACGTCGCCGGGTGTATCCCGCAGCGCCCGCCGCTCCGCGAACGCCGGCCCGGCGAGCACCGCGGCGAGATCGTGCCTGAGCGCCTTGGCCAGGCCGGTGAGATGACCGTCGTCGAGGACGAACCGGGCCACGTCCTCGAGCACGCGAATCGCCTCGGCGGCCCGGTTGGCCGCCGCGTCGCAAAGCCGCCAGGCCCCCGCGGCCGCAGGCAGTAGGAGTTGAGGTTCGGCGGTTTCCGGGGCTTTCTCCATCCCCCTGTTGTAGCCTCGAGATGCCCCAGACTTCCCTTGGAAAAACGGCGGCCGATTCCTACACTCCCCGCCCTTCGCGACCTGACCGGGTCTCTCCGTCCATGCGCGCCCTCCGCCCCCTCACGCTCGTCTGGCCCGGCCTGCCGTGGCTCTGGCTGCGCGGCAGCGTGGCGGGGCTCATCCTGGCGCTCGCCTTCGCCGTGGTTCTCGACATGGCGATCCTCGCGACCTGGATCTGGTCGGAGTTTCTCGAACTGCCGCTCGTCGTCGGCCTGTGGGCCGCAACGGGCCTGATCTGGGCGATCGCCACGGTGTCGGCGGCGACCGCGTTCCCCACCCCGCTGCCCTCCGGCCACGACCCGGCTGCCGACGCCCTCTTCACCGCCGCCCGCGACGCCTATCTGGCCCGCGACTGGCTGGCCGCCGAGACGAAGGTGCGTGCGCTGCTCGTTCTCCGTCCGACCGACGGCGAGGCCCAGTTGCTGCTCGGCACGCTCCTGCGTCGCGCCGGCCGGCTCCGCGAGGCCCGCGACGCACTCGACAAACTGTCCCGCAGCGACGCGGGCGCCCCGTGGCGGTCGGTGATTGCGCGCGAACTCGACCGGATCGCCGCCGCCGAGGCGAGCCCGCCGGCGGCCGACGACGTCGCGCCGGCCGTCATTCTGCCGCTCGCTGCCGGCGGCCAGGTGACCAGTGGCGAACAACGGGCGGCATAAGCCGGCCCGTGAACCGGGAATTCCTCGGTTCCCGACCGCCGTGGCAGACACCGGGGCGCGAGTCTCCTAGAATCCTGCGCGGGGTTTGGCGTAAGGTTTGCACTCCACAGGGATTGCGGGTCGCTGGTGCCAATTTTGGCATCCGGCCGGATCGACCGGTTTCAGGCGCCGCCGAGGTTTTCGCGAAGGAATCACACCATGTACGAACGTTTCACCGACCGGGCCCGCAAAGTGATGCAACTGGCCAACCAGGAGGCCCAGCGGTTCAACCACGAATACATCGGCACGGAACACGTCCTGCTCGGCCTCATCAAGGAGGGCAGTGGCGTCGCGGCGAACGTCCTCAAGAACCTCGACATCGACCTGCGCAAGATCCGCATGGAGGTGGAAAAGCTCGTGCAGAGCGGCCCCGACATGGTCACGATGGGGAAACTCCCGCAGACGCCCCGGGCCAAGAAGGTGATCGAGTATTCGATGGAGGAGGCCCGCAACCTCAACCATAATTACGTCGGCACCGAGCACATCCTCCTGGGGCTCCTCCGCGAGCAGGAGGGGGTGGCGGCGCAGGTCCTCATGAACCTCGGCCTCAAGCTCGAGGACGTGCGTGAGGAAGTCCTCAATCTCCTCGGCCACGGCATGGAGGAGGGAGGCGAGCGGGCCGGCATGGGCGGCCGGCAGCCGGCCGGCGCCGGTGGCGGCGGTGGCGAGTCGTCCGCCAAGAGCGGCAAGAGCAAGACTCCGGCCCTCGACAGCTTCGGCCGCGACCTCACGGAACTCGCCCGGCAGGGCAAGCTCGATCCGGTGATCGGCCGCGAGAAGGAGATCGAGCGGGCGATCCAGATTCTCTGCCGCCGCACGAAGAACAATCCCGTCCTCCTCGGCGAGGCCGGCGTGGGCAAGACGGCGATCGTGGAGGGCTTCGCCCAGCGGGTGGTCGACGGCAACGTGCCCGAGCTGCTCGCCGACCGCCGCATCGTCGTGCTCGACCTCGCGATGATGGTGGCCGGCACGAAGTACCGCGGCCAGTTCGAGGAGCGGATCAAGGCCGTGATGAACGAGGTCCGCCGCGCGAAGAACACGATCCTGTTCATCGACGAACTCCACACGCTCGTGGGCGCGGGTGGTGCGGAAGGTGCGATCGACGCCTCCAACGTGCTCAAGCCGGCCCTCGCCCGCGGCGAGATCCAGTGCATCGGCGCGACCACGCTCGATGAATACCGCAAGTACATCGAGAAGGATTCGGCCCTCGACCGCCGGTTCCAGATCATCATGGTGGAGCCGGCGAGCAAGACCGAGGCCGTCGAGATCCTCAAAGGTCTCCGCGACCGCTACGAATCGCACCACCGCGTCCAGATCACGAACGAGGCCCTCGAGGCCGCCGTCGAGCTCTCCAGCCGCTACATCACCGGCCGCTGCCTCCCCGACAAGGCGATCGACGTGATCGACGAGGCTGGGGCCCGCGTGCGGCTCAAGGCGATGACCAAGCCGCCAGACCTCAAGGAGATCGACGAGGAGGTCGAGAAGCTCAACAAGGAGAAGGAGGAGGCGGTCGCCAACCAGGACTTCGAGAAGGCGGCGGCGCTCCGCGACCAGGCCGACAAGCTCAAGAAGAAGAAGCAGTCGATGACCCGCGACTGGCGCGACAAGAGCCGCGAGGCCGATGGCGTCGTGGACGAGGAGGTCGTGGCCGAGGTCGTCTCCAAGATGACCGGCATCCCGCTCACGCGGATGTCCACCGAGGATCAGGCCCGGCTCATGGGCATGGAGACCGAGCTCCACAAGAAGGTCATCGGCCAGGATGCGGCGATCAAGAGCGTGTCGAAGGCCGTCCGCC
>RFPF01000241.1 GCA_009926295.1 Planctomycetia bacterium | reverse complement strand
GTCCCACTCCCGATCCGATCCGCGAGCATCGCAATGACGCGTCTCCCTTCGTCCACGCCAGGCCTTCCAGCCAAGCCCGGTCTTCCCGTCGCTCAGGGCCTCTACGATCCCGCCAACGAGCACGACGCCTGCGGCGTGGGCTTCGTCGTCAACGTGCACGGCCGGAAGAGCCATCGCATCGTGCGGCAGGGGCTCGAGGTGCTCGAAAACCTCACGCACCGCGGCGCCTGCGGCTGCGACCCGCTCACCGGCGACGGCGCGGGGATCCTCATCCAGATGCCGCACGAGTTTTTCGCGGCCGTCACGCCGCAGGCGGGAATCCTCCTGCCCGCGCCGGGTGACTGGGCCGTCGGCAACGTGTTCCTGCCGCCATCCGAGGGCGATCGCGAGACGGCCGAGCAGTTCTTCGAGCAGGTTTGCCGAGAGGAGGGCCTCGAGTTCCTCGGCTGGCGGAACGTGCCCACCGACAACCGCTCGATCGGCGGCACCGCCCGCGAAGTGGAGCCTGTCGTCCGGCAGGCCTTCGTCGGCCGTGGGAAGAAGGTGCCGCGCGACCACTTCGAGTGGAAGCTGTTCGTGGCCCGCAAGCGATTTGGCATCGGGGTCGGCGGGCTCGGCCTCACCGAGCAGGGCTTCATCTACGTCTGCTCCCTCTCCTCGAAGACGGTGGTCTACAAGGGCCTGCTGCTCGCCGACCAGGTGGACAAGTACTATCCCGACCTCTCCGACGAGAAGCTGGCGTCGGCGCTTGCGCTCGTGCACCAGCGGTACAGCACGAACACGTTCCCCACGTGGGACTTGGCGCATCCCTTCCGCTACATAGCCCACAACGGCGAGATCAACACCGTCCGCGGCAACATCAACTGGATGCACGCCCGCGAGAGCATGCTCGCACATCCCGTGTTCGGCCCCGATCTCGACAAGATCAAGCCCGTGATCCGCGAAGGGGGCAGCGACTCGGCCACGTTCGACAACGTGCTGGAGATGCTCGTGCTCGCGGGCCGCCCGATCGAGGAGGCGGTGAGCATGTGCATCCCCGAGCCGTGGAGCGGCCACGAGAGCATGGCCGACGACCTCAAGGCGTATTACGAGTTCCAGGCCTGCCTCATGGAGCCGTGGGACGGCCCGGCGGCGATCGCCTTCACCGACGGGGTCCGGATCGGGGCCACGCTCGACCGCAACGGCCTGCGGCCCGGCCGCTGGTGGCAGATGAAAGACGGCCTCGTGGTGATGGCGAGCGAGGCGGGCGTGCTGCAGCTCCCGCCGGGTGAAGTGGTGCGCAAAGGCCGGCTGCGGCCGGGCCGGATGTTCCTCGTTGATACGAAGGAAGGCCGGATCGTCGAGGACGACGAGATCAAGCGGAAACTCGCCTCGGCCAAGCCCTGGCGGGAGTGGGTCGCGGCGAACCAGGTGCGGCTCGATGCGCTCGAGGATCCGCCGCACGTGGCCGAGGTGACGGCCTCGCGGGCCGTGGAGCCCTCGGCCGCGCTCGTCGCCGGAAGCAACGGCAATGGCGGCGGGCATGCCGGCAATGGAAACGGCAACGGCGCGCCGCACGCGGTCGATCCGTGGCGGGCGGCCGGCGTGGCGGGCGAGAAGGCGAGCCTGCTCGAACTCCAGCGCACGTTCGGCTACACGCTCGAGGACCTGAAGGTCATCCTCGCGCCGATGGCCACCGACGGCGCGGAGCCGATCGGGTCGATGGGCAACGACACGCCGTTGGCCGTGCTCTCCGACCGGCCGCAGCTGCTCGCCAACTACTTCAAGCAACTCTTCGCCCAGGTGACGAACCCACCGCTCGACGCGATCCGCGAGGAGATCATCACGTCGATGATCACCACGATCGGCTGCGAGGGGAACCTGCTCGACTCGAAGCCGGAGCAGGCCCGGCTGCTGCGGCTCGAGACGCCGATCATCACGAATGCCGAGTGCGCCCGGATCAAGGCCTTGCATCAAGCCGGTCTCGCCGCGAAGACGATCTCGATGCTCTTTCCGGCGGCCGAAGGTGCGGCCGGCATGCGGCGACGGCTCGACGCCATCCGCCTGGAGGCCTCGCAGGCGGTGAAGGATGGCGCCACGATCCTCGTGCTCTCAGACCGCGGCGTGAGCCGCGAGCAGGCGGCCGTGCCGGCGCTCCTCGCCACGGCCGGCGTGCACCACCATCTCGTCCGCGAGGGCACGCGCACCCGCTGCGGCCTCGTCGTGGAGACGGGCGAGGCCCGAGAGGTGCAGCATTTCGCCCTGCTGACGGGCTACGGTGCTGGCGCCGTGAATCCCTACATCGCCTTCGCCACGATCGACCAGATGCAGGCGGAGCGGATCATCGCCGGCGACTATCCGCGGGAGAAGCTCCACAAGAACTTCGTCAAGGCGGCGACGAAGGGCCTGCTCAAGGTGATGAGCAAGATGGGCATCTCGACGCAGCAGAGCTACCGCGGCGCGCAAATCTTCGAGGCCGTCGGGCTGGAGCGGGCGCTCGTGGACGAGTTCTTCACGCGGACACCGAGCCGGATCGGCGGCATCGGTCTCGAGGGCCTGGCCGAGGAGACCCTCGCACGGCACGAGCATGCCTGGCCGCGGACGACCGTGCCGAGCGTGCTCGAGCTCGACGTCGGCGGCCGCTACGCCTGGCGGCGCAAGGGTGAGGCCCACGTGATGGCCCCGGAGGTCGTGGCCAGTCTGCAGCGGTCCACGCAGATCAACAGCCGTGAGGAATTCAAAAAGTACCAGAGGCTGATCGACGAACAGCAGACGAAGCTTCTGACCCTGCGCGGCCTGCTCGACTTCAAGTGGGCCGAGCAGCCGATTCCACTCGACGAGGTCGAGCCGGCGAAGGAGATCGTGAGGCGGTTCGCGACCGGGGCGATGTCGTACGGCTCGATCTCGAAGGAGGCCCACGAGACGCTCGCCGTCGCGATGAACCGGCTCGGCGGCTGGAGCAACACGGGCGAGGGCGGGGAAGACCCCGTCCGTTACCAGCTCGAGCCCAACGGCGACAGCAAGAACTCGAAGATCAAGCAGGTGGCCAGCGGCCGTTTCGGCGTGACGAGCCTGTATCTCGTGAACGCCCGTGAGCTGCAGATCAAGATGGCCCAGGGCGCGAAGCCCGGCGAGGGCGGCCAGCTTCCCGGCCACAAGGTCGATCGCGAGATCGCGCGGATTCGGCACTCGACGCCGGGCGTGGGGCTCATCTCTCCGCCGCCGCACCACGACATCTACTCGATCGAGGACCTCGCCCAGCTGATCCACGACCTCAAGAACGCGAACCACCACGCACGCGTGAGCGTGAAGCTCGTGGCCGAGGTGGGGGTGGGCACGGTGGCGGCGGGCGTATCGAAGGGCAAGGCCGACGTCGTCCTCATCTCCGGCCACGACGGCGGCACGGGCGCGAGCCCGCAGACGTCGATCATGCACTGCGGCCTGCCCTGGGAGCTCGGCCTCGCCGAGGCCCACCAGGTTCTCGTGATGAACGATCTCCGCGGCCGGATCGTCGTCCAGACCGACGGCATGATCCGCACCGCCAAGGACGTCGCGATCGCCACGCTCCTCGGCGCCGAGGAATACGGCATCGCCACGGCATCCCTCGTGGTGATCGGCTGCATCATGATGCGGAAGTGCCACCTCAACACCTGCCCGGTGGGCGTCGCCACGCAGGATCCGGAACTCCGCAGGAAGTTCACCGGCCAGCCGGAACACGTCGTGAACTTCTTCTTCATGCTCGCCGAGGAGCTCCGCGAACTGATGGCGAAGCTCGGCTTCCGCACGATCGACGAGATGGTGGGCCGGGTGGACCGGCTCGACACCCGGGCGGCGATCGCCCACTGGAAGGCGAAGGGCCTCGACTTCACGACGATCCTCCACAAGCCCGAGGTGCCGAAGCACGTCAAGACGCACCACGTCGATGCGCAGGACCACGGGATCGAGCAGTCGCTCGACATGACGACGCTGCTCGGCCTCTGCAAGCCGGCGCTCGAGGAGAAGAAGCCGGTGAAGCTCGAGCTCCCGATCAGGAACATCAACCGCACCGTGGGCACCATCCTCTCGAGCGAGGTCACGAGGCGCCACGGCGCGGGCGGGCTGCCCGACGGCACCATCAGGATCACGTTCACCGGCACGGCCGGGCAGAGCCTGATGGCCTTCGGCGTGCCGGGCGTGGAGGTGACCGTCGTCGGCGACGTCAACGACTACTGCGGCAAGGGCCTCTCGGGCGGCCGCGTGATCGTGCGGCCGGTCGAGGGGGCCCTCTTCAAGGCGGAAGACAACGTCATCGCCGGCAATGTCGTGGCCTACGGGGCCACGAGCGGCGAGATCTTCATCCGCGGCATCTGCGGCGAGCGGTTCTGTGTGAGGAACTCCGGCGCCGAGGCCGTCGCGGAGGGCACGGGCGACCACGGCTGCGAATACATGACCGGCGGCCGGGCCGTCATCCTCGGCGAGACGGGCCGCAACTTCGCAGCCGGCATGAGCGGCGGCATCGCCTATGTCTGGGATGCGACGGGCACGTTCCGGCCGAAGGTCAACATGGAGATGGTGGCGCTCGAGGAGCTCGACCAGGGAGACCTCGACTACGTGAAGGGCCGGATCGAGAAGCACGTGGAATACACCGGCAGCGCCCGCGGCAGGGAGATCCTCGCCGCGTGGTCGAGCGAGCAGAAGCGGTTCGTGAAGGTGATGCCGACCGACTACAAGCGGGCGCTTGCGGAACTCCGCAAGCTCGCCGAACAGGATCAACACGACGCCAAGAAGGTGGAGGCCAAGGCCCATGGGTGAGCCGCGCGGATTCATGAAGTACAAGCGCCAGGTGTCGGGCTATGCCCCGGTGTCCGAGCGCCTCGGGAACTACAACGAGTTCCTCCAGATCCTGCCCCCGGAGGAGGTGAAGACGCAGGGCGCCCGCTGCATGGACTGCGGCGTGCCCTTCTGCCACACCGGCTGCCCGCTGGGGAACATCATTCCCGACTTCAACGACCTCGTGTATCGCGAGCAGTGGCACGAGGCGAGCCAGCGGCT
>RFPF01000025.1 GCA_009926295.1 Planctomycetia bacterium | reverse complement strand
CGGCACACTCACGCTCTCCGGGTCAAACTCCTACTCCGGCCCGACCACGCTCGCCGGCGGCGTGCTTGCCCTCGCAAGTGCAAGCGCCCTGCCATCCAGCGGCACCGTCGCGTTCACCGGCGGCGCCCTCCAGTATTCAGGCTCCTACTCGACCGACCTGTCGTCGCGGATCGCAGGCAGTTCCGGTGCCGTCTCGATCGACACCAACGGCCAAAACATTTCGTTTGCCACCGGCCTCGCCGCAAGCAACGTCGGCGGCCTCACGAAGAGCGGCAACGGCACGCTCACACTCTCCGCGTCGAACGGCTTTGCCGGCCCGGTCACGCTCGCCGGTGGCACGCTGGCCCTCGCGAACGCCAGCGCCCTGCCTTCCAGCGGCAACGTGTCGTTCACGGGCGGTGCCCTGCAATACTCGGCGTCCTACACGGCCGACCTGTCGTCGCGCATCGTGGGCAGCTCGGGCGCCATCGCGATCGACACGAATAGCCAAAACGTCACCTGGGCGAGCGGCCTCGCCAATACGAACGTCGGCGGCCTGACGAAGAATGGCTCCGGGATCCTCACGCTCTCGGCGTCAAACGCCTACTCGGGTGCCACGACGATCAACGCCGGTGCCGTCCTTGTGAACAACGCCTCGGCGCTCGGCAGCGGGACCAGCGTGAACTTCAGCGCCAACGGGTCACTCACGATCGGCAGCGGCATCACGGCCGGGGCCGGCAAGACTGTGACGGTCAGCGGCAACGGCGTGAACAGCGACGGCGGGCTCAACGCGACATCCGGCACCGGCACGTGGGCCGGCACGGTCGCGATGAGCGGCGGCCGGCTCGGCTACAACTCCGGCAACCTCGTGATCACCGGTTCCGTCGGCGGCTCGTCGCTCATCGTCAGCGGCTTCGGCGGCGACACCAACACCAATGTTTCGGGCTATGCCGTGACGCTCGCCGGCCCGACTGGCTACTCCGGTGCAACGAGCATCCTCCGCGGCTGGCTCAAGATCGGGGCCGACGACACACTGCCGGTCGGCACGACGCTCGACGTGTTCAACGTCGTAAGCCCCGGTGCCGGTCAGGCCGCCACGTTCGACCTGAACGGCTTCAATCAGACCGTGGCCGGACTGACGAGCAGCGGCAACAACGGAAAGACCGGCTACGCCAACGGCTATGTGACCAACACCGGGGCCTCCGTAAAGACACTTACGGTCAACCAGGCGACGAGCGGCACGTTCGGCGGCCTCATCACCGGCAACCTCGCCTTCACGAAGTCGGGGGCTGGCAACCTCACGCTGATGCCGATCTTCGTCACCAGCGTGGGCAACGCCTTTGTGAACGGCACGAACACCTTCACGGGCGACACGCTCGTGTCGGCCGGCACGCTCACGCTCTCGAGCGCCACCACGAGCACGTCGCTCGCCCTTGCCGGGAGCACGTTTGATGCGAGCGGCGCGGGCACGCTCTCATTCGGCTCGATGACGGCCGCCACGTTCGGTGGCCTGAAGGGCTCGGGCAACCTGGCCCTGCAAAACGACTCGAGCCAGGCTGTCGCACTGACGGTCGGGGCGAGCAATGGCTCGACGACCTACTCCGGCAATCTCTCTGGCTTGGGCAGCCTGGTGAAGAACGGCGCGGGCACGCTCACGCTCTCGGGCTCCAACGGCTACACGATCACCGCCGGTGTCCTGGCGCTTGCGAATGGAAACGCCCTCGCTGGCACCGGCACGGTGTCGTTCACCGGCGGTTCGCTGCAGTATGGGTCGGGCGTCTCGACCGACCTCTCGACCCGGATCCGCGGTAGTTCCTCCGCGATCCGCATCGACACGAATGTCCAAGATGTCGCCTTCGCGGGCGCGATCAACAACACGAACACGGCCGGCCTCACGAAGAGCGGCGCGGGCACGCTCACGCTCTCCGGCTCGAATGCCTACGGCGGCAACACCACGGTGAACGCCGGCACGCTCGCCTTCACGACCGATTCTGTGTGGACCGGCCTCTCCGGCACCATCGCCCTCGATAACGCGACGCTCGCCTACACGGGCACGAACGCCGCGAATCAGGTGCTGGGCCTGCCGATCCAGCTCGGCGCCTCCGGTGGTACGCTCCGCAATCCCGGCGCGGCGTTCTGGTTCGTCGGAGGGCAGATCTCCGGCGCGGGCCCGCTCACCGTCGGCTCCGGGTCGACGCTCATGGTTTTCCAAGGAGCCAACACCAACTCCGGCGGCGTCACGCTCCAGGCGGGCTCGCAGGTCGTGGTGGCCAACGACTCGACGGGCCCGGCGGGCGCCCCCACGAGCGGCGTGTTCGGCACCGGCACGCTCGCGCTCGCCGGCGGCAGCCTGCGATCCACCACCGGCGCCGCCCGCACCGTGGGCAACGCCGTGAACGTCACGGCCGACACGACGTTCTTTAGTGCGGGCTCGAACATTGACAAGAGCATCACGTTCACCGGCCCGGTCACGCTCTCCGGCGGTAGCCGCACGTTCACCGTCGACACGACCGGTACCGGCAGCCCGGCGATCAACTTCACCGGTGCGATCGGTGACGGTGGCAACGGCTACGGCCTCACGAAGGCGGGGGCCGGCACACTCGTCCTCGGCGGCACGAGCACCTACACCGGGCAGACCGCCGTCTCCGGCGGCGAACTCGTCGTCAACGGCTCGATCCTGTCGAGCGTGGCGCTGTCTGGAAGCACGTCGCTCGGCGGCCGCGGCAGCGTTAACGCGATCAGCGGTGCGGGCCTCGTCGGCCCGGGCAACTCGCCCGGAATCCTCGCGGCGACGAGCGTCGATCCCTCCGGCGGCCTCGACTTCGCGTTCGAGTTCACACAGGCCAATCCCGACTACACGAATGCCGCGGCCAGCGGCAACGACCTCCTCAGCATCTCGGGCCTGACCCCCTTCACCTCGTCGCTGACGTCGGCGAACGTCGTGAGCGTCTACTTCACGCCGAGCTCCGTCGAACTTGGCACGCTCACCGGCGGTTTCTTCACATCGTCGCTGCAGTCCGACTTCCTGAACAGCATCGCGAGCGCCACCTACCAATACTTCGTGCAGGATGCGGGCGGTTCGTATCTCTACAACGGGCAGGCATACAAGACGCTGGCGCAGTATGATGCCGCGAAGAGCGTGACGGTATCGACCGTCGCGGCCAACGGCGGGCAGGTGATGCAGATGGTGGTCGTGCCGGAGCCGGCCGCTCTCGCCCTCGCCGCAATCGGCATCGCGGTCGCCGGATGGTCGGCGGTGCGGCGCCGAAGGTAGGGCAGGCTTCGGCCTGTCTACGAGATCGGCTTCCGTAACTTCGCACCATGCAACGCCACCGCGGCTTCACCCTCGTCGAACTCCTGGTCGTGATCGCGATCATCGGAGTGCTCGTGGGGCTCCTCCTCCCTGCGGTGCAGGCGGCCCGCGAGTCGTCGAGACGCTCGGCGTGCAGCAACAAGCTCAAGCAGCTCGCCCTGGCGATGCACACCTACCACGACGCGCGGGGGGCGTTTCCTGCCGGGGGCGTCACCAAGGTGACCGATCCTCTCACTGGCAGCGGTTCGTCGTGCCTGGGCAACGTCCCGGGGGGCGCCGTCTCGAAGGATGGCGGCCCGCCTTGGTCGGTGCTCATCCTCCCGTTCATGGGCGACCAGCCGCGGTACGACGCCTATTCGATCAACGCCCCGTTCATCCCCACCACGTGGGAACTCACCGGCACGAGCCCCAATTGCCAGAAGCAGTTCAAGCCCAACGGCAACTTCCAGTGCCCGTCCGACAAGAACTCCCGCGCCGACGCCTGCAACTCCAACTACTTTGCCTGCCAGGGCGGCGGGCCGTACTCCGCACAGACGTCGTCGGCGCTCGGCTACGCCTGCATGTCGGTGGCTCCACGCGTGTTCTTCGACAATGGCATCTTCTACAACAACTCGAAGATCCGGGTGAAGGACGTGCTCGACGGCACGTCCCACGTGGCCCTGATCGGCGAGACCAAGTACATGCCGCACCAGGATTACTCGGCCGCCACCGTCGCCGCGAGCCCGCCGAACGGATTCCCCACACAGTCCTGGGATTCGTCGCTGCGGGTCTACACGGGTTTTTCCGTCGCCGTTGGACTCTGCGCCACGATGAACGGAATCAACTCGTCGCAATTCGATCCGGCTGTCTCGAACAACTTCTCCGGGGAGTATCTCTCCACGCCACAATCGACGTTCGGCAGCAATCACCCCGGGGGCGCTCAGTTCGCGACCGCCGACGGAGCGACCACATTCGTGAGCGAATCGATCTCGCTGTCGCTCTACCGTAATTTCGGGGCCCGGGCCAGCGCCAAGACCGACAAGGGTGGGCTGTGACCACGGGAGCGGCCAGAGAGCGGTCCCGGGTCGGGGTTGTCGTCGCCGCGATTCTCATTGCCGGCGGATGCTCGGCCCGCCAGGAGGGGCCGCAGCGATTCGCCGTCAGCGGGCAGATCACGTTCGACGGCAAGCCCGTGCCCGCAGGACGCATCACGCTGGAACCCGACACGGCTGCCGGTAACTCGGGCCCCGCCGGCTACGGCAACATCATCGCCGGACGCTTCACCACCTATCCCCGGATGGGAGCCGTGGCCGGCCCGCACGTCGTCCGCATCAGCGGGTTCGACGGTGTTCCGGCGGGCGAGATGGTCGAGGGAAAGCCGCTGTTCGCCGAGTACATGACGAAGGTCGAACTGCCTGCGAAGGCGGCGACGGTCGATTTCGAGGTGCCGCGCATCCCGGTCAAACCGGCCAAGGGCGCTGCGCCGCCCGGCAAGCCACAGCCTTGAGGAATGACATCATGGTGCATCGCTTCGTCCTGTGTGCCTCGTTGGTCCTGTCACTCGCCCGCCTCGCGCCCGCCGCGACTGTCCTCGTCGAGGCCGAGAGTTTTTCCACTCCCGGCGGCTGGAGCCTCGACACGCAGTTCATCCGTGAGATGGGCTCGCCGTATCTGATCGCCCACGGCCTTGGCAAGCCGGTGGCCGACGCCACCACGAAGGTTTCGTTGCCCGCCCCCGGCACCTACCGGGTGTTCGTGCGCACGAAAGATTGGGTGGCACGGTGGAACGCGCCGGGTGCGCCCGGGAAGTTTCAAGTTTTCGTGAACGGAAAACCGCTCGCCGAGACGTTCGGCACGAAGGGTGCGCAGTGGAACTGGCACGATGGCGGCACGGTGACGCTGCCCGCGGGTGAGGCGACCGTCGCGCTCCACGACCTCACCGGCTTCGACGGCCGCTGCGACTGCATCGTGTTCACGACCGAGGCCAGCCCGCCCCCCAACGATTCCGCGATCCTCGCCGGCTGGCGGCGGACGGCGCTGGGCCTGCCCGCCGCGCCGAAGGAGGTCGGCCCCTACGACCTGGTCGTGGTCGGCGGCGGCTACGCCGGCATGGGGGCCGCGATCTCCGCGGCCCGCATGGGGCTCAAAGTCGCGCTCATCCAGGATCGCGGCGTCCTCGGCGGCAACGGCTCGAGCGAGGTCCGCGTGTGGGCGATGGGGCTGATTCGGCGTGGAAAATATCCGCGGATCGGCGAGATCATCGAGGAGTTCTGCGACCACGCCAAGAAGAGCCCGGGCACGTTCGAGGAGTTCGGTGACGCGACGAAAGAAAAGATCGTCCGCGACGAGCCGAACATCGATCTGTTTTTGAACACGCACGCCTTCGCCGTCGCGAAGGAGGGCAATCGCATCAAGAGCGTCACCTGCCTCGACGTGAAGACGGGCCGCGAACTCACGTTCACCGGCACGTTCTTCTGCGATGCCACAGGCCACGCGACGATCGGCCACCTCGCGGGCGCCGAAACCGTGATGGAGCCGAAAGGCCGGATGGGCATGAGCAACATGTGGGCCTGGGACGAGCTCGACGGCCCGCAGGCGTTTCCCGAGACGCCCTGGGCCCTGCCGCTCACGATGGATGATTTTCCCTATCCGCGCGACCACCACGCCCAGTGGTTCTGGGAGAGCGGCTTCGACAAGGATCCGCTCGGCGACGCCGAGGGAATCCGCGACTGGAACCTCCGGGCCGCCTTCGGGGCATTCAACGCCATGAAAAACGGTGCCGGCGCGGCCGACCACAAAAATGCGGTCCTCACGTGGATGGCTTACGTGGGCGGCCCGCGCGAGAGCCGGCGAATCCTCGGTGATGTGGTGCTCACGCAGGACGACATCGTCACCAAGCGGGAATTCCCCGACGGCTGCGTGCCCAGCACGTGGTCGATCGACCTGCACTATCCCAAGAAGGAATATGCCCAGAAGTTTCCCGACAATCCGTTCATTTCGATCGCCGTGCACGACCAGCGGGTGGACCGCACCTACGGCTATCCCGTGCCGTACCGCTGCTTCTATTCCAAGGACATCGACAACCTCTTCATGGCCGGCCGCTGCGTCTCCGTGACGCACGAGGCCCTCGGCACCGTGCGCGTCATGAAGACCTGCGGCATGATGGGCGAGGTCGTCGGCAAGGCGGCGAGCGTGGCCGTGAAACACGGCGCGACGCCGCGCGGCGTCTATGAAAAGCACTGGAGCGAGATGCACGACCTCCTGCAACTGCCCGGGAAGGCCCGGCGGGCGACGCTCCAGTCGGCGATCGACATCCCGCCCGACGCCTTGCCGCTCGCGGCGCCGGAAGGTCCACCGACCGGCGTCGATCCCCGGAAACTCGCTCGCGAGAAGGGAGCGATCGTCCGCGACGACATCGACGCAAAGCGCGAGGGGGAGTGGCAATCGGGGCACGGGCTCAAGGGTTTCGTGGGATATGGATATCACTACGCCGGCCCCGACTCGGGCGCCACCGCGAAGTACGAATTGCAGGCTCCGGCGCCGGGTGTCTACGACGTTCTCGTTTCCTGGCAGCCGCACGAGAATCGCGGGTCAGCGGTTCCGGTGCTCGTGGAGACGGCCGAGGGTCGCACGAGCGTGCGGTTCGACATGCAGAAACCCGCACCGCTCGACGGATTCGGCTCGGCCGGGAAGGTGAGGCTCGACAAAGGCGATCTGTGCGTGGTCGTGATCTCGACCGACGGCGCAAAGGGCAATGCCCACGCCGACGCCGTGATGCTCGTGCCGGCGAAGTAGACTAGCCGGGCATGGCACCCCGTCTGCTCTTCGCTCATGCGGCACGCCTCGCCGTCGTCGCAGCCCTCGCCTGGCTCGTGCATGCCGAGCATAGCGCGTACCTGGCGCGGCAGTCGGGAGCGGACCTCGCGTCGCTCCCCATCGACCGCATCCGTCGCCATCTCCCTGAAGCGGCAAAGATCGGCGGCGATTCGGGCGCCGTGACCGGCGGCCGCGACGTGCTCGACGCCGCCGGCGACCGCGCCGGTACGATCTTCAAAACATCTCCAGCCGGTGACGCCGCGATCGGCTTCTCCGGCCCGACCGACCTCCTCGTCGTGTGCGATGCCGATCTCCGTGTCGCCGGCGTCGAGATCCTCTCCAGCCGCGACACCCGCGACCACGTGGCTGCGATCGAGCGCGACGGCCGGTTTCTCGCCTCGTTCCGCGGAAAATCGCTCGACGACCTCGAGGCCCTCGCGACGGGAAAGGTCGACGCCGTGGCCGGCTCCACGCTCACCTGCCTCGCGATCGCCGAGGGCCTTGCGCTCCGACTCGGGGGCTCCGCTGCAGGCAGCCGATTCGCCACCACCCCCACGCTCGACGACCTCAAGAAGATCTTTCCCGACGCCGTGACAATCGAGCCCGATCCGGGCGAGCCCGCGGTGATCCGCGTGCAGGCCGCCGACCGCATCCCGCTCGGCTGGGCGCTCCGCACGAGCCCCGCGGCCGACCGCGTGATCGGCTACCAGGGGCCGACCGACGCCGTCGTCGGCTTCGACACGAGCGGCAAGGTCGCGGGCGTGGCGGTGCTCGCGACGTTCGACAACGAGCCGTACGTGGGCTACGTCCGCGACGACCGGGCGTTTCGCCGCGTCTACCGCGGAATGACGCTCGAGGAACTCGCGGGCCTCGACCCGAAGGCGACGGGCGTCGAGGGCGTGAGCGGGGCCACGATGACGAGCCAGGCCGTCGCCGAGGGGATCGTGCGGGCCGCTCGGGCGCACGAGTCGGCGCTGGTGACCGGCCGCCCCTGGCTCGCCGTGCTGCCCCGCGACCTCGACGGGCCCCGGCTCGGCGCGCTTGGCATCATCGCTGTGGCGCTCGTGACGGCCTTCACGAGGGCTCGCGGCACCTGGTTCGGACGCCTCGCCTTGCCGGTCGCCGTGCTTGCATACCTCGGTTTCGGTGCAGGCGCGCTTCTGTCGCAGGCCCAACTCTGGGGCTGGACCCAGGCGGGCGTGCCACGCGGCGCCGTCGTGCTCGCAGCCCTCGCCGCCGCTGCGGTCATCCTGCCGGCGACAACGCGCAAAAACGTCTACTGCTCCCACCTCTGCGCCCACGGCGCGGCCCAGCAACTGCTCGTGCGCTTTGCGAAGCCGAAGAGAAGCGTGCCCATGTGGCTGCGGCCGTGGCTCACGGCGCTCCCCTGGGGCCTCCTCGTGCTTGCGATCCTCACCGCCCTTTTCCACCTGCCGCTCAATCTTGTCGACCTCGAACCGTTCGACGCCTACCTGCCCACGGTCGCCGGCATCGCCGCTCTCGTGCTCTTCGCCGCGAGCCTCGTCGCCAGCGCCTTCTATCCGATGGCCTACTGCCGCCACGCCTGCCCGACGGGCGCCCTGCTCGACCACCTGCGGCTCAACAGCCGCGCCGACCGGTTCACGTGGCGCGACGGCCTCCTGCTCGCCTGCCTCGCCGCCGCCGCCCTCGCCCACTGGTGGCCCCGATGAAGCCTTTCCTGCCCACGTGCGCGCTCTTGCTCGTGTCCGCCCTGCGGGCCGATGCAGTGGATCTGCCCACGGTCGCCGGGCCGGCGATGGGCACGACCTACCGCGTGACGCTCGCCCGCGACGTGCCGGGCATGACGCTGGGCCAAGTGCATCGTGAGATCGAGGACGTGCTCGCGCGGCTCGATCGGGCGCTCAGCACCTGGCGCAGCGACTCCGACGCGAGCCGGTTCAACCGGTCGCCGGCCGGGACGTGGGTGGAGGTGGCGCCCGACCTGGTCGCCATCGTGGCGATCGCCAGACGGGTACACGACGACACGGGCGGGGCCTTCGACATCACGGCGCCCACAGCCACGGGACGGCCTGCGGCGGGCATGCACCATCTCGAGATCCGGGAACGGCCGCCCTCCCTCCGAAAATCCCGCGACGGCGTCTCGCTCGACCTCGGCGGCATCGGCCCGGGCTACGCCGTGGATGCGATCGGCGAGCGGCTCATGACGCTCGGCTCGGCGAATCATCTCGTGGAACTCGGCGGGGAGGTGCGGGCGTGGGGCACCCGCAGAGCCGGTGAGCCGTGGCGCGTCGCCCTGCGTCACACCTCGGCCATCGTCGAACTAGCCCCCGGCGAAGCCATCGCCACGAGCACCGCCCGCCCGGGCCGTTCCCCCGTCGATCCCCGTACCGGCCGCGTCGTCGAGCCCGCCGTCCCCGTCGCCACGGTACGGGCAAGCACGTGCGCCGAGGCCGACGCCCGTGCCGTTGCGATTCTTGTTCACGGGGCCGAGGCGGCTGAAAATGTCCCTGCGCCTCCGTGAAGATTTACGGCGGGTTTTTGCAGTTCGGCGTTATCCGAGGCCCGCTACGATGAAGCAGTTCGGGGATCGCGAGCAACCTCCGAGGCACGCAGCATGACGTCTCCATTCTCCCGGCCGCACCGTGGATCGGATCGAGTGGGCCGGCGGCATTTCCTCCGGGCTGGTGCGACGGTGATCGCCCTGCCGGCTCTCGAGGCCTTCGGAACTCCCACGGCTGTCACGAAGGGACCACGGAACTTCGTTGCGATCGGAACCTATCTCGGATGGCACCAGCCGGCGTTCACACCGAAGCAGGCAGGCAGGAACTATGAACTGCCGCCCACACTCACGCCGTTGGCCGACTTTCGTGACTCGTTCACTGTCTTCTCCGGCCTCGATCACCGGGCTCCCAACGGCCACAACGCGTGGAGCAACTTTCTCTGCGGGATGAACCCGGGCTCCTGGTCGCTCGATCAGATGATCGCCGACTCGATCGGCCAGCAGACCCGCTACCCGTCGATCGAGCTCACTGCCGGCTCCGGCGAGGGGCCACAGGCGATGAGCTTCACGCAGCAGGGCATCGGGCTGCCGCAGATCGACCGGCCGAGCGTGCTCTACAGGAGGCTGTTCGCGTCGGAGGCCGACCGGTCCCGCACGGAATACCTGCTCGCGAGCGGCGAAAGCTCACTCGACCTCGTGATCGACGATGCGAATCGCCTGCAGAAGTCGCTCGGGCACCGCGATCGGGCCAAACTCGATGAGTATTTCGAGTCGCTGCGGGCGGTGGAGAAGCGGATGGAGCGACAGATCGCCGCGCTCGGCGAGCCCGCCGCCACCACGACCTACAAGCTCCCAGACTACGACCCGATCACGCCGAACCTGCAGATCGAGGCGGAGAACATCCTCTACGACCTCATGGCGCTGGCCCTCGAAGGCGGCCAGACCCGCGTGATGTCGCTCTTTTTGCACGGGCTCGGACAAGTGTTCTCGCTCGATGGCCGCCAACTCGTGGCCGGCTACCACGGCCTGTCGCACCACGGCAATGATCCCGTGATGATCCGCGACCTCGTGGCGATCGAGACGGCCCACATCCACTGCCTCGCCGGCTTCCTCAAGCAGCTTCGGTTGAAAAAGACGCCCGAGGGTACTTCACTGCTCGACGACACGATCGTTCTCGTGGGCACCGGGATGGGCGATGCGAGTCGCCACAGCAACCGGAGCCTTCCCACGCTCGTCGCCGGCGGCGGACTCAAGCACGGCAGCCACGTGGCGATCGACTCGAAACAACCAGGATCGCCGCTCCTCGGCGACCTGTACATCACGCTCATGCAGCGGCTCGGCATCGAGACCGCCACGTTCTCCAACGCCTCCAGGAACATGAACGAGGTCCTGCTCTGATGGGGCGGCTCATATCCGCCGTCGTCGTCCTCTCGATCGCCACGCTCGTGGGGCGGGCCGACGAGCCGGCCCGTATTCCTGATTCTGTGCACGCGGTGCTCGCCGCCCGGTGCCTCGAATGCCACACCGGTGCCGATGCCGAGGCCGGCGTGCGGCTCGACGGTCAGGCAATCGACTGGACCGCGGCCGAGCAGGTCGGCCTGTGGACCCGCGTCGTCGAGGTGATCGAGGACCGGCGGATGCCGCCGCCTGACGCGGAGCCGGCGACGCAGGCCGAACGCCACGCGCTTGTGTCCTTTCTCGACCCCGCGATCCTCGCCCGCACGCCCTTCGGCGGCACTGTGCCGCGTCGGCTCAATCGCGCGGAATACGAGGCCACGATACGGCGGCTCTGCCACCTGCCATCGTTCCTGCTCCCGGTCGGCTTTCCGTCCGACAACGAGCGGCACGGCTTCGACAATCTCGCCGAGGGCCTGGTGCTGTCCCCGGCGCATCTCGAGGCCTACGCCGCGGTGGCCCGGGACGTGGCCGACGAGATCTTTCCGCCGCCGCGGCCGGCGCCCAGGGCAGCCCGGTGGGAGGCGGGCCCCAACGACCTTGTCCTGAGCTTCTCTGCGGCCACGATCCATGGCGACGCACTTCGGCTCGTCTCTCGCAGCGTCGACATCATGCGATCGTGCACCTGGCCGAGCCGAATCGAGATGAAGGACTCGGGCACCTACACGGTCACCGTCGAGGCGTCGCAGTTCCTCTCGCCGCAGGGTCACGCGTTCACGAGCCCGATGAAACTCGAGGTCTACGCCCGGCCTGTTTCGGCCACCGATCGCTCGCGGGTCTCGGCCTTTCGGCTCCTGCACACGATCGACGTCGCCTCCGAAGCGCCAGTCACAACGACGTTCGACGCCGATCTTTACGAGGGCGACACGGTGCTCTTCCGCTGGGCCAACGCGGAGATGACCCACGAGTTCGACGACCTCGCCGACCAGATGGAGGCCTGGTTTCGCGACGACCCGCGGTTTCTCGCGGCGTGGCAGAAGGCGGTGTTTCCCAGCGGCGACCCGAAGCATCCGGTGACGGGCCCGCTCCGTGGCCGCAACGGCTGGGACATCGTCTCCCGCCACTGGGCTGATCCGCAGCTGGACCTGCGCGAGGCCACGATGGACTCGGCCAAGACGAAGCGGCTCCTCGCGGTCTGCCGCTCGAACTCGGGGACGTTCGAGATCGCCGACGCCCTTTGCCACTTCTACCACGAGCGCGGTCCGGCCCTGGAAATCCATCGTGTGACGATCGAGGGCCCGTCGAAGACGATCGAGAGCCCGCGAGACAAGGCGCGGGCCGCCGCCCGGCAGGCGATCGTCGGCCCGCGGAAGGACGACCACTCGGATGCCGATCTCGTCCGATCGATGCTCGTGCGGTTCCTGCCGAAGGCCTTCCGCCGACCCGTGGACGACGCCACGGTGGCCAGCTTTCTGATGATCGCCAGCCTGCATCTCGAGGAGGGACATTCGCTCGATGAGGCGATGCACCTCGTGCTCCGCAGCATCCTCGTCTCGCCCCGGTTCCTCTACCGCGATCTCGAACCCGAGGACGCGAAGGAGACTCTCGACCAGTTCGACCTCGCCACGCGGCTCTCCTACTTCCTCACGCAGGGGCCGCCCGACGCCACCCTGGTCGATCTGGCCGGCCGAAGCCGCCTCGGCGAGTCGTGGGTGCTGCGGCGCGAGGCGACACGGCTGATGCCGAAAAAGGCGGGCGACCCGATGATCAAGAGCTTCGTCGGCCAGTGGCTCGACACGAAACTCCTGCCCGGGATCATGCCCGATCCGAAGTTCAACTTCGACGACGAGGCCGTATCGCTCGCCCGGCAGGAGACGGAGCGGTTCTTCACGGAGATCCTCGTGGCAAACCTGCCGATGACCACCTTCATCGATCCCGACTTCACGTTCTCCACGATCGGCTTCTGCCAGCGCAATTACGGTTTCACCCCGGAGGTCGGAAAGGGGGAGGAGAAAACACTGCCCCCGGAGGAACTCAAACGCTTCCAGCGACTGGCGATCGATCGCGGCGGCCGCTACGGCGGGCTCCTCGGCCAGGCGGCGATCCTGATGGCGACGGCCAACGGCGTGGACACGCAGGCGTGGACACGCAACCGGTGATCCGCGGCGCCTGGGTGCTCGAAAACATCCTCGGCATGCCGTCGCCACCCCCGCCCAAGAACGTGCCCGCTCTCACGCCCGACACCCGCGGCGCGAAGACTCCGCGCGATCTCCTCGCGGCGCACACGCAGGAGTCGAGCTGTGCCCTCTGCCACGCCCGCATCGATCCGGTGGGGTTCGTCCTCGAAAACTACGACCCCGTGGGCCGTTGGCGGGCGAAGTGGCCGAGGTCCGAGGCGCCGATCGATGCGTCCGGCACGCTGCCCGACGGCACAGTCGTGAAGAGCCCCGTCGAGTTCAAGGCCTGGCTCGTCGCCAACATCGACCTCTTCTCCACATGCCTCGCCGAGAAGCTGATGACGTATGCGACGGGCCGCGTGCCGAACTACGCCGAGAAGCGTGAGATCGAGAAGCTCGTCCGCACCAACCGCGAGGCCGGCAAGGGCTTCCAGGACCTCTTCCTCGACCTCATCGACAGCCGCACCTTCCGCGCACGCTGACTGACGCCTAGCGCGGCACCATCCACGCGAGCGGGCCGGCCTGGAGCCAGACGAGGAGGCCCATCAGGGCCGCAAGGGCGAGGGAGTGGGGGAACACGCGCCGCAGGATCGCCCCCTCCTGGCGGTGCGTGCCGGTGGCCGTGGCCGACACGACGATGCTCTGGGCGTCGATCATCTTCCCCATCACGCCGCCGGTGCTGTTGGCGGTGCAGATGAGAAGCGGATCGAGGCCGAGCTGCTCCGCCGTCACCCGCTGCAGGCTGCCGAACATCGCGTTGCTCGACGTGTCGGAGCCGGTGAGGGCGACGCCGAGCCAGCCGAGAATCGCGGCACAGAACGGGTAAAACGTGCCCGACCACGTGAGCGCGAGGCCGAGCGTGACGTCGGTGCCGGAATACCGCGTCACGAACGCGAGCGCAAGCATCGCCGCGATCGTGGCCAGCGAGACGGAGAGCGCCCGCAGGTTCGCCCACCAGATCCGCCAGGCCCGCCGCCACGACACGCCGAGCCAAGGAATCGCGAGCAGCGCGGTCACGACCACGCCCGTGCCCGACGCCGAGAGCCAGTTGAGACGGTACACCGCCCGCTCGATCTCCTGCGGTTCACGCGTGGCCGGCGGCACCTTCGCCACCCGCCCATCGAGCCGGGGCACGGGCCGCTCGGGGGCGACGATCGCGGAAGGCAGCCCGCCGGCCCGCCCCTCGAGGAACGATTTCACAGGCGGCAATCCCCACCCAAACATCACGACTGACAACAGGCCCCACGGCGCCCACGCCCAGACGATCCGTGGTAGGGAGTCGCGAGGCGATCCGCCCAGTGCCCCGGCCTCACCCCAGCCCTCTCCGTGCCGCCACGTCTCACGCGGCCGCCACCAGCGCAGAAAGATCGCGAGCATCGCCAGGCTGGCGATGCCGCCCACGACGTCGACAAGCGCGGCGCCGATACAATTCGAGATCGTGAACTGCGCGGCGGCGAACGTCGCGCCGCTCACGATCACCGCCGGCCAGACCCCCGCAAGCCCGCGCCAGCCGGCCATCGCCCACACCATCCAGGCCGGCACGAGCAGTGAAAAGAAAGGCAACTGGCGTCCCGCCATCACCGAGATCGCCTGCTCGTCGAGGCCCGTGACCTTCGCCAGCATCACGATCGGCGTGCCGAGACTCCCGAACGCCACAGGGGCCGTGTTGGCCAACAGCGCGAGGCACGCCGCCTCGAGCGCAGGAAATCCGGCTCCGACGAGCAACGCGGCCGAGATCGCCACCGGGGCCCCGAATCCGGCCACGCCCTCGAGAAAAGCCCCGAATGAAAATGCGATCAGGAGTGCCTGCAGCCGGTGGTCCGCCGACAGGCTCGTCACCGACCTCTTCATCACGTCGAGCGCGCCCGCCTCGACGCACAGCCGGTAGAGGAACATGGCCGTGACCACGATCCAGCCGATGGGAAACAGGCCGAACGCCGCCCCGTTACCGGCGGCCGCGAGCGCCGCGTCGGCCGGCATCCCGCAGCACGCGATCGCGATGGCGAGGGCCGCCGCGAGCCCCGCCACGGCGGCGCCGAGGGCCGACCAGCCGCCGAAGGCGAGCAGCCCAAGCAACACGACGAGCGGCAGTGCCGCCACGAGCGTCGAGAGCACGGACGAGCCGAACGGATCGTAGACGTGCGACCAGACCATCAACCGCCCAGCGGGCCCTGGATGCCCGGATTGGAGAAGTGCACGAGCATGAGCGCGAGCGCGGCCAGCCCCACGATCACGAGCGCGATCCCCATGTATCGGGCGATGGGGGGCCGATCGGTGTAGCGATAGTCATCCCGAGACACCGCCTGGAGCACCCGCTTGTGCTCCCACATGCCGGCGAGCGTCGCCACGACGCCGAGCGCGATGAGCGACGCGCCGAAGAGCCGCGTCTTGAGCGGTGAAAAGCCCCCCATGCGGCCGTCGAACGCAAGCGCCACCTGGCCGAGCCGCTCGATGCCGAACCCCAGCGAGATCATCGCGAGGCTCGTGCGGATCCACGCCAGCAGCGTGCGATCGGCCGCCTCGCGGTTGCGCTCGCGGGCGAGTTCGTTCGTCAGGGTCTGGTCGCCGTCGGGCATGGCCGCAATCGTATCACGATGTCACTCGACGTCGACGGGAATGCTCGCGGAGTGGGCGGAAAATTCCGGGGCGTAGCGGCTGCGGATCGTCGCGAATCCGCTCGATGCGCTGCCACGGTGGGCCGCCCGCAGCGAATACTCGAACACGTGCGTGCCCCGCGGCAACCGTTCGAAGAACAGCTGCATCGAGGCGTCGCGGACCGCCGCATACCAGCCCACGCCGTCGCCCCAGCGCCAGCCGGAGAGCACGTCCACCGGCTCCGTCAGGCTCGGCCGATGGTCGGAGAGTTCCAGAAACTCATAGTCGCGGTCGCTCTCCACGACGAGCCGCACGACGAGCTCGTCGCCCACGTCGAGCGGCTTCCCTGCGTCCACCGGCTCGAGTGTGGGCCCGGCCTTCGTGAACCGCTTCACGAACAGCTTCTTCTCGATCGCGAGTTCCTCGCGGCCCGCGGCCGGCACGTTCGCGATGTCGTCGAGATACTGCCAGTGGATGCCACCCCACGCGATCCCCTTGTCGGCCTTCTTCATGACGACTTCGGCGAGCCGCGGCGTGATCTCGCGCCGCACGAACCGCTCCTCGAAGAAGCCTGTGCCTGCCTCGGCGTTCGCCGGCTTCACGGCCTCGCCCCCCACCGTCACGGTCACGAGTTCCTGTGACGCGAGCAGGTCGTCGCCGCGGCCGAGGAGCGCCGCCACCGCATCGGCAGTCGCCCGATTGCCCTCCCAGCGGCTCGTGCGTTTTTGCGACAGAAGCCATGCCTTCATACCCTCCACGGCCGCCGCGTCGCCGGCCACCTCGTCGAACGCCTCGATCATGATCGACTGCGTCTCGATCGGGGCACCCGCCCAGCTCCACCACACGGGGTGCGGATCCCGCCACCACATGCCCTGCCAGTTGTCCTCCCGGCCGTCGAGGCTCCGCTGCTTGAGGCTGTCGATGATCGACCTCGCCGTCTCGCGAGCGCCGTGCCTGAAGAGCGCGATCGCCAGGTGCCCCTGCGACCGCCTGTAGTCCACCTTCATCCACCGCTTCTTCCCCACGTCGAGCCCCCAGGCATGCGCCTCGGCCGCCGGCCCCGCGAGTGGCACGTCTTCCTTGAAGAAGCTCCTGGCGTACAGCGCAAAACAGCCAATCGGCGTGAGCGCCGGCTCCTCCACCTTCTCTGCCCAACGCTTCTCCTCGATGAGCCGGTTGTCGAGCCATCCGATCGCATTCACTGCCGGCTGCACGTCGATCGCCACACCATTCGCCCGCAGCCGGCCGAAGCCGGCGATGATCCCGAGCGTCACGGAGTCGCACGTCGCCCCGCCCGGAAACCACGGCCAGCCGCCGTCGGTGTTCCGCAGCGTGTCGAGCCGCGTGAATGCCGCCTGCACCTCGGCGGCAGCGCGATTGGCATCGAAGAGGAGCGCGATCCGGGCCCGCGCCTCCTTCTCGTCCACCGCCTCGCGCACCCACGGCGTTTCGGCGAGAAGCGTCTTCATGAGGTCGGCGTTTTTCTCGAGCGGGCTCTCCAGGGCCTTCGTACCCTTCCACTGCTCGAACACCCTGGCGATGCGTGGATCGCTTGTCAGGCTGTTGGCGTAGAGCCGTGTGAACAGCGTCTCGGTGCTCTCGTCGCTCTCCTCCATGATCGCGGGCAGGGAGAGCACGGCATACCAGGCAGGGTTCGAGGCCGCCTGGATCACGAGCGACTGGCTCTCGATCGTGGCGGCCGGCTTCGCGAGCCGCTCGACGACGGCCCGCCTCTCGCCCGGCCCCCGCACCGTGACGGGCACCGTCTCCGTCACGAGCACCCGCTTGGAGAGCACCGGCAGCATCGCCTCCTCGCCGTCGCTCGCCTTGCCGGCCGAGCCCACCGCGAGATACCGAAGCGTCTCTGTGCCGTCGGCAACCTTCACCGTGAAGAACACCGGCTTCGACTCCCCGGCCGCCAGATCGAAGGGCTGCGTTCGCGCCGTCGCCACGAGTTCATCGCGGGCCACGCCCGTGCGGGCGTCCGTCAACTCAAACCGCACACCCCCCGTGAGCCGGCCCGTGGACTTGTTGCTCACCTTCACGGGGATCTCGACCACGTCGCCTTCGCGCAGAAACCGCGGCACCATCGGTTCCACCATCAGGTCCTTGGCGGCGACGCAGGTATCGAGGAGCGTGCCGCTTTTGAGCTTCGCGTCGTGGGCGAGGGCCTTGAACTGCCAGGTCGTGAGCGTGTCGGGCAGCGTGAATTCGAGCGTCACGATGCCGCCGGCGTTCGACGTCAACGTGGGAAGGAAGAACGCCGTCTCGGCGAGGTTCTTCCGCGGGGGCGGTGCGGCGGCCTGGCCGGCCGGCCGTGGGGCCGGCGGCTCACCGGCGTTGCGGTTCTCGTCGTCAGCCTCCTGCTTGTCCCGCCCCTTCCGCAGCATGCCGTTCGTCGCGACGCCGTCGGTCATCAGCATCGCATCGGCCGGTGCCGCTGCCATCGCCATCGGCACGGCCATGTGCCGGCGTCCCATCCCTCTGCCAAAGCCGAATCGGCCCGACTGCGGCCCGAACGGGTCGCGCAGCTCCCGGTAGGTCATCTGCACAGATTCCTGCCGCATCTCGAAGTGGCCGAGGATCTGGCTGAACGACTGCCCGGCGTTCGTGAACGCCACTGAGCGGTGATCCCACTCGCGACGCAGGAGCCCCGAGAGCCCGGGCGGCCAGTCGTGCGGCGCAAGCGCGTCGAGAGACTGGTCGTAGAGCGTCGCCACCATCTCCGCCACGGCCGGCGCGGCCGGCCCGGCGAGCGGGTCGGCGGCCGTCATGATCTGCGCCCGCCACACCTCCTGCTTCCCGGGCTCCACGCGGCGCGTGAACCGCTCCCATTCGATCGCCAGGTTTTTGTTGGTCCACGGCACGTCGACCGTGAGCGACCGCGACTGGAGCCGCCCCTCGTGCACGAGCCAGGCCCGCACCGTGAATCCGCCGCGATGCTCGTCGCCAACCTTCACGCTCACCGGCCACTGCGTCCTTCCCGGCTCCGTCCAGTAGCGTGCGAGGGTCTTGCCGGCCTGCGACACCTCCACGAGCGCACGGCCGCGGTCATACCCCGTGCCGACGAGCGCCTTGAATTCGCTGCCGGGCTGGGCAGTGAGCCGCTCTGCCTCGAACAGGAAGGGCCGCCTCACGCCGTAGCGATTCGCCGCGGGCGCGAGCACCTCGATCGTGCGTCGGGCCTTGATCGCCGGCGCGTCGCCGGCCGCCGGCATCTCGAACTCAGCCCGGTAGATGCCGGGCGCAAGGCTCGGCGTCACCACCACCCTCCCGGTGGCGGCATCGGTCGCCACCTTCTCCGTGAACACCACCTCGCCTGTGGCCCACGTCTCGACGTCGGCCTGATCGAGTGGCCTGGGCGCTGGAATCTTCGCCGCTGGCCCGCCCTTGCCGGGGCGGCGCGGCCTCGCGCGCCGCGGCTCCGCGCCGCCCTCGTCGAACAGGCTCGTGCGTGGCACCTTCTCCGGCTGCACGAGTTTCTTCACTGTGAGCGTGCCGGCGGCGGCGCGTGGCCCGCCGTCGAGCGCATGCGTCGCAAGCGTGATCGGCACGGCGGTCGGCGCACCGTCGGCGCCCACGGCCTGCCAGGCCTCGGCCGAAAGGCTCGCTTCGAGCGGCGCGTAGCCGGCCGACACGCGGTGTTCGTCGCTCCGCGTCTCGC
>RFPF01000240.1 GCA_009926295.1 Planctomycetia bacterium | reverse complement strand
GTGAGCCGGGAGACGTGCGGGCGGATCAGCGAGCAGCTCGGGCTCATCGATTTCTTGATCGTGGGGAAGGGCCTGTCGGTCAACCGCCCCGTGCCGCCATCGGTGCTCTCCGACTTGTTCGAGTCGGTGGTGGCCGCGATGTATCTCGACGGCGGGCTCGAGCCCGTGCGCGGGCTCGTGGCCCGGCTGCTCCAGCCGGAGATCGAGGCGGTGGCCACCGGCGAGCAGGGCTCGAACCACAAGTCGCTCCTCCAGCAGCTCGCCCAGCGCGACTTCGGCGTCACGCCGACCTACGAGGTCGTGGACGAGACGGGGCCCGACCACAGCAAGAGTTTCCACGTGGCGGCTCACATCGGCCAGCGTTCGTACGCGCCGGCGTGGGGCCGCAACAAGAAGGAGGCGGAGCAGCGGGCCGCCTCGAACGCCCTCGCCGAACTCCTCGCACCGCGATCGCCCCCGCCATCCCCAGCGCGGCCAGAAGCACCGACGATGGCTCCGGCACGGCGGAATACGTGAGAACCCCGCCGGTCGTGGTGACCCCGGGGTTGGGCGTCGGCGCGGTGTCTTGGAAGGCATCGACGTAGGCATAACCACCGTGTTGTCCGAGCGAGCAGTCGTACGTCGCGACCGCCATGGAGATCGTATTGCCCTGACGGCCCGTCGTGCTGATCCGGATCAACTGCCAGTCGGAGTAATACCAGTACCCATCGTTGAGGCTGTTGCGGATGCCGCGGTTCCAGTTGATGGCCCCACTGCCGGTGCCCTCCGAGTTAAACGCGACAGAGTAGAGCGACTGATTCAGCGTCTCGTCGCGCACGTCGAACTTGAAGGCGGGGCGCTGGGGATCCGTGTGATTCGTGTCCGGATCCTCGAGAACGGCGGCGAACGCGAAATAGATGTCGCCGCCGGAATAGCTCGATACCGTCTGGCTGAGTCGAGCGAAGTGGCGGATAGCGGACTCGTTTCCGACGCGGAAAGAACTGCTGCCGCTGAAGACCTGCCGGAGGTTTCCGCCGGTGCGAGAGTCCGTGAGGGCGGTGCCGGTGACGACCGCGGAGTCCCCCGAGTACGCCCACCAATTGCTCGCCGTGGACGAGACGATCGTCTCGACCGGCGTGTTCGACCCGGAGAGAGTCCATTGGCCTACGACCGATGTCCAACCGGTCGTGCCGCTCTCGAAGCCGCCATTCAGAAACATGTCGGCGTTGGCGGTGGACGCCGCCAGGCACATGAGGCCGATGACCGCCCAGCGGGCACATCGCTCCCGGCAAAATCCTGCATACATGGCGAGTGCGGCTTGCATCCCGATGATCTCCAGTGGACTCTCGATCTATACCGGCACTGATCCGATCCGCCAAAGACTCGGTCGAAAAAGTGACGAATCGGGCATGGGCAGGGACGAATCGGGCACGCATTGCTACATTCTGGGCGATGCACCGAGGCCGGAGGCTCCGCTAGTAGATGGATGAATTTGTCGAACCGCTCGGGATGCGGGTGCTCATCCGCAAGGACGAGAGCCGGCAGCGGACGCGGGGCGGGATCGTGCTGCCGGACCAGGCGGAGATTCCCACGATCACCGGCCGCGTCGTGGAGGTCAGCATCCAGGTGGAGCGCGACGCCGATTTCCCGATCGAGAAGTACGACAAGGTGCTGTTCCACCCCAAGAACTCGATCCCCGTCGATTTCGAGCAGGACAATCTCCTCTACGTCGTGCCGATCGAGGACGTCGTGGCGGTGTTCCGCAGGACGGACGCGCCCAAACGACGCCGCAAGCCTGGCGCGGAGGACGGGCCGTCCGGTTGAGTGGTAGGCTGGATGGGCGAGGCAGACACGGGCAGGGCGACATGGACGAGTATTTGCAGGCGGCGATCGACGAGGCCCGGCAGGGCGTGGCCGAGGGGGGAATCCCCATCGGGTCGGTCGTCGTGCACGACGGGAAGATCGTCGGCCGCGGCCACAACCGCCGCGTGCAACAGGGGAGCACGATCCTCCACGGAGAGATGGATGCGCTCGAACGCACCGGGCGGAAGCCGGCCAGCTTCTATCGCGACTGCACGCTGTACACGACGCTCTCGCCATGCCCGATGTGCTCCGGCGCGATCGTGGCGCGATCGTGCTCTACAAGATTCCGCGGGTCGTGATCGGCGAGAACCGCTCGTTTCTAGGCGAGGAGCAGTGGCTGGCGAGCCACGGTGTGAGCTTGACCGTGGTGCAGGACGACGAGTGTATCCGACTGATGCGCGAGTTCGTGGAGCGTCATCCGCGGCTGTGGGCCGAGGACATCGGCGAATAGGCGGCCGCAGGGCTCGGGAGACGTGCTGATGAAACTCGGGTTCGTGTCGGCGATCCTCGGAGAACTGCCGCTCGAGGAGGTGCTGGCGTTCGCCGCGGATTCCGGGTTCTCCTGCGTCGAGCTCATGTGCTGGCCGGTGGGCAGGTCCGAGCGCAAGTACGCCGGAGTCACCCACGTGGACGTGGACGGCCTGACCCGGATGCGGGCCGAAGACATCCTCGCGGAGTGCTCGCGCAGCGGGGTCGCGATCAGCGGACTCGGCTACTACCCCAACCTGCTCGACCCCGACCCCGCCGTCGCCGAGCCGGCCGCGGCCCACTTCAGGAAGGTGATCGAGGCGGCCCCGCTCCTCGGCGTCGGCACCGTCAACGGCTTCGTTGGCCGCGACTGGAAGAGCACCGTCGACGACAACTGGCCCCGGTTTCTCGCGGCCTGGAAGCCGATCGTGCGGCTCGCCGAGGAGCGAGGAGTGCGGATCGGCATCGAGAACTGTCCGATGCTGTTCACGCGCGACGAGTGGCCAGGCGGAAAGAACCTGTTCACGACGCCCGCCATTTGGCGCCGGGCCTTCGCAGACCTCGACTCACCGGCCTTCGGCCTCAATTACGACCCCTCCCACTTCGTGCTGCAGGACATGGATCCGCTCGCTCCGTTGGCTGAGTTCCGCGACCGGCTGTTCCATGTCCACGCCAAGGATGTGAGGATCGATCGGGCAGCACTCGACGAGGTGGGGCGGTTCGACTTTCCGCTCCGCTGGCATCAGCCCCGCATCCCCGGCCACGGCGAGATCGACTGGGGCCGCTTCATCGGCGAGCTGCGGCGGGTGGGCTACGATGGGCCGGTATGCATCGAGGTGGAGGACGATACGTTCGGCCGCAGCCTCGAGGGCCGGCAACTGGCGGTGCGGGTGGCCCGCAACGTGCTCGCGCCGTTCGTCGGCTGACATTCGGGTGGGGACCAGTCTCGAGGGTACGACACTGGAGGTGCGTGGCATGACGCGGAGCGTGTTGAAGATCGTCGTGGCGGTCGTGGCGGGCCCGTGGATCCTCGCGACGGACGTCGTTGGCCAGGGCCCTCCCCCCATGCGGCAGCACCGCGCGAACGAGGCCCGTCCCGTGACGCTCGTGCCGGCCGACCGCGCTCCGCCGGCGGCGAACCGCGTGTCGATCTCGGTGGAGGGCGGGTTCCGCGTCGTGACGGCCAACGACATCCCCAGTCATCGCGTCGGCGCGTTCCCCAACCGTGGCAACCCGCACACGATCAGCGAGCAGCGATGGTCGGTGCGGCTGCCGCTGGATCCGAAGGTGGCCGCGACCCCCCTCATGCTCCACGATCCCGATCGGCGCGGGCCTCCGCTTCCCTTCGGCATCGGCGTCAACGGCGTCCTCTTCGATCCGGGGACGGCGGAGTATTGGATGGGCGATCGTCGTTCGGGATGGAACTACGAAGCGCTCGGCGGAGCGGTGCCGCTCGGGCTCGACGCCAACCACGCCCACGTGCAGCCCGGGGGCATTTATCACTACCACGGTCTGCCGACCGGCCTCCTGCATGAACTCGGGCTCGAGGACGTCGCCGAGACGGTCGACGCGCACTCTCCGCTCGTGGGCTGGGCCGCCGACGGCTTTCCGATCTATTGCCTGCACGGCTTTCGCAAGGCAGACGATCCGAACTCCGGGATCGAGGCGCTCCGGAGCAGCTATCGCCTCCGCGAGGGGCAGCGGCCGGGCGGCGAGCGTGGCCCGGGCGGCCGCTACGACGGGGCGTTCGTGCAGGACTACGAATACGTCGCCAACGCCGGCGACCTCGACGAGTGCAACGGACGCTCGGGCGTGACGCCCGAGTTCCCCGGCGGAACCTACGCCTATTTCCTCACGGCCGACTGGCCGGTGATTCCGCGGGGCTTTCGCGGCACGCCGGTGGGCCTGCGCGGCGAAGGCCCGCCGCCCGGCGGCGGCCCCTCACGCCCTTCCGGATCCCCGCGCGGCCCGCGGCCTCCCCGCTAACGCCGCGCGGTCGCCCCGGCGTAGGCCCTGCCCGTCGCCGTGAGATCGCCCCGGTCGTCGAACAATGCCGACGTGCCCGCGCCGGAGTGGTGCCACGCGTAGCCCTCGACGAACGGCGCGGCCTCCATCCAGGCGACGGCTCCGGCGATGAACGCCTCCACCTCCGACTGCTTGAACTTTCCCGGGTTCTCCCGGGAACTCGATGCCGTCTGCGGTGCGAACTCGGTGACCCACACCGGCCGACGATACTTCTCGTGCAGCGCCTGCACGTCGGCGGAGAACTTCTTCACGCTCGTGCCCTTGTACCAGTGCAGGGTCATGAAATCGACCTTGGGGTCGGCTGCCATGAACTGCGGCAGCCAGTCGCCCGAGACGGGATTGCCGGCCGTCGCCGGCGCGCCGACGAGGCCCGCCTTGGCGGCCACGCCCGGCCAGAGCCGCAGTGCCTCCTCGACGGTCATGTGCGACTGCTTCTCGTGGTCGGGTTCGTTGAAGCCGAACAGTCGCGGGCCGGTCACCGCGCTGTCCACGCGGCGTCCCGAGAAGATCATCGGTACGAACGTCGCCTGCGTCGAGCGCACGGCCGTATCGGCGCCCCAGTTGTAGTACCAGCCCACGCGCAGTGCGGCGAGTTGCTTCGCGCCGAAGCCGCGCCGCTCCGGCAGGCCCACCCCTTTCTTCACCGACGCCGGTCGGGCAGGCGCGGCTGCCGCGCCGTCCGTGTCGTCCGCCGCGAGGAGGG
>RFPF01000239.1 GCA_009926295.1 Planctomycetia bacterium | reverse complement strand
GCGGCGTGGTGGTGGGCGACCTCAGGCGCGGCACCGGCAGCCACGGTTTTGACGCGGCTCGTGGGGTGTACTGCGACCTCGTCGAGGCGGGAATCGTCGATCCCACGAAGGTGGTGCGGATCGCGCTCGAAAACGCCGTGAGCGTGGCGGGCACGCTCCTGCTCACCGAGGCGACGCTCACGGAAGTCAAGGACGAGCGGACGGAAAAGCTCCAGCCCGAACTGGCCGGCATGTGACCCGAGTCACCGACGTGGGTGCGGAGAGCGCGTCAGGAGCGGTCTGAGCCGCCCGCTGCCGACGCCCGGGTGAACGACCGGAGTTCCGGGTGTTCCGTCGATTCGGTGATCGCCCGGATGGCGGCCCTGACCGCATCGGTGCGGAGCGGGTTGAGTTCCGCGGGAAACCCGCCCGCCGCGACCTCCTCGTCGAAGAACACGACGAGCTTTTCAAGCGCCGGCACCGCCTCGCGGGCCGCCGAGCCGTAGGTCGAGAGGGTTTCCATGATCTCCCGCGTCCGGCTCTCGCTTCCGTGGCCGCCCTGGGTGCGGGCGAACGAGACGCCGGCCTCGATACCCTCGACGAAGTGATGCTTGGCGAGGGCCTTGAAGCCGCCCATGCGGATTTCATTGCCGAACATGGTGTCGGCCGGGCAGCGGACCTTCACGGCGTCCAGGATGTCGGGCCCGAGGCCGCGCACGTCGTCGGCAGTGAGGATGTTCTCGAACAGGTTTCGCAGGGTCGCGCGGGCCATGCCGTCGGGATTGCCGGCCACCGCGCGGATTGCCGGGTGGAGCAGGGCCGGCTCCGCCGCCTTGACATCGCGCTCGAGCGGCCCGCCGAACAGTGCCGACGCCAGTTCGCCCGGTGCGAACTGGATCGGGTCGGCCCAGTCGATCGGATCGAGCGGCTCGGCGGAGCGCGCGATCGCCTCCAGCAACTCGGGGATCGCGGGCACGGCACCGCGGCCCATCCGCTTGATCGCGGCGGCCGCCTTCACCCGCAGCCAGCGGTCCTCGTGGCCGAGCAGGCTCACGAGCGTCTGCAGGCAGGCTGGATCCCGGAGATGGCCGAGGGCCTCGCACGCGCCCTGCCGGACCCGGCCGTCGGATCCCGTCGCCAGCGCGACCAGTCTCGGCAGCATGGCCGCCGCCTCGGGCCGCGATGCGAGCTCCTCAGCCGCCCAGCCGCGGACGACGGGCGACCAGTTGCCCAGCGCGGCGACGAGTTCTTCGATGCTCGCCTGCTTGCGGCGCAGGTCGAAGTGGCCGGCCGTGATCGTTTCGTCCACGGAACGGCGGTCGAGCCACGCCGCTTCGCAGGCGTCGCGGCCGGAGATCAGGATCTTCCGCAGCGGGAGCGCGTAGGTGAGCACGTAGGCCGCCGTGGGACTGAGCCCGTAGTAGCCGCTGCGGCCGAAGTAGGTGTCGTCGTCCGTCCGGCCGGCGCCGTACTGCTCGGCGCCGTCGTACGTGAAGGATCCGTCGCAGCGACGTGCGAGGTCGAGGTGCCACGATGCCTCCCGGAAGAAGGCCGCAGCGGCGGCGGGGCCGCCCACGTTGGCTCCCGGCAGTCCCCAGAGGTAGCTGAACCCCTGGCCGGTGTGCCCGTATTCCCGGTTCTTGAACGACGCGGTGACCATCCGGGCGAAATACCTCGCCTCGTCGGTGCGGCCCGGCTGCACGGCGAAAAGAAGTGCCGCCATCGCGTTCTTGCCGTTGTTTTCGTGGAAGGGCCAGGGCACGTGCTCGCCGTACGGGATCGAGCCCTTGTCGACGTAGTAGGCCGCAAAGTTCGAGCCGCGTTCGATCGCGGCATCGACATCGGGATGATCCACGCCGCACCGCCTGCCCAGCACGATCGCCAGATTCGCGATCAGGCTCGCGGAGTTGACCGGCCCGTAGGGCGGGATCGGACCGTTGGGACGGCCCTCCGCGGTGCGTTCGCAGTAGCCGTGGCCGAACGTCCCGTAGCGGCCCTGCCCCCGCGCGAGCGACGTCGTGAAGGCGCGAATGGCCGGCACGACGGCGGGATCCCCGGTCAGAAGGTGGTATTCGCAGAGGAAGACGCCCTGGTATCCCATCGCCCACGTGCCCCGGGCGTCGCCGGTGAACGCGACATCGGGCGGCCCGAGCCTGCGGGCGAGTTCCGCGGCCCTGCGCAGATGATCGGGATCGCCGGTGGCGAGGAGTGCCAAGCCCGTCACCGGGCCCCAGACGTCGTCGTCGAGCGGCTCCGCCGCGAGGAGCGCTGCGGCCTCGGCGAGGATGCGGCGCGACTTGGGGCAGTCGTAGGGGGCGGTATCGCTGTAGGTGCCCATGACACGCAGCCGCAGTTCGACGTCCGCCGTGCTGCCGGCTCGCCAGCGGGTGAGCTTGAGGATGCCGTGACTCGCCTCCCGCTCGGCCTCCTGGATGGCGCGGGCGATGGATTGGCGGGCGTCGTCCGCGAAGGGCCGGCCGTTCACGCCCGTGATCACGTCATCGACCTGCATCACGCCGTCGGCGGGCGACCCTCGGCCGACGTGCGTCACGAGAATCTGCCGGCTCGCAGTCGTGGTTCGCCCCTGCACGGCGTCGAGATCGTCGGCGGCCTTCGTGTGGATCCAGCCGCGCATCCCGGTCGCACCGAGATTGTAGGTCTGCGAGCGGTCCACTTCCCTGATCGTCGTCAGGTCGGGTGGGGCGTCGGCCGAAGCGGCTCCGACCCCGGTGATCCAGCAGGCGAGGGCCGCGGCAGCGTGAGGACGAAACCAGCGAAACGTCATGGACGCGGGCGACACGGCCCCCCGGGAAGAATTTCCCCGGATTGTACGGAACGCCGATCACGACACCCAAACCATGGGGTGCGGTGGCCCCACGGCTATACTTTCTCCATGCGCAAGGGTCCACGAAACCCGTTCTATCTCGTGCTCGGCGTCGTGGGCTTTCTGTTCACGATCACCGCGGCGAGTTCCTGCCTGACGGTGCTGCGCGGCGTGCGGCGCGAGACGGCCGGGGCCGCCAAGACGTCGCTGGAGATGCTCATGGACCGGCACGGCACGGCGCTCATGGCCGGCCAGATCGCCGTGCTCGCCGTGGCCACCGTGGGCGCCGTCGCCCTCGACGAATACCGCGGCCGGAACAAGAAGCCGTGAGCGCTGCGGCCGCGAAAGAGATCGTGCGGCTGCGCGAGACGATCCGGCACCACGACCGGAAGTATTACGTCGAGGCCCGGCCCGAGATCAGCGACCGCGAGTACGACCGGCTCCTCGACGAGCTCCGGGCGCTCGAGGCGAAGCACCCGGAACTCGTCACGCCCGACAGTCCCACGCAGCGCGTGGGGGACGAGCCCGTCCCCGAACTTCAGCCTTTGAAACATCGGCTGCCGATGCTCTCGATGGACAACACCTACAGCGCCGACGACCTCGTCGCCTGGGGGAAGCGTGTCGAAAAGCTGCTCCATGAAGGCAAGGAGGGCGGTTCGCGGGTCGATTGGATCCTCGAACTCAAGATCGACGGCGTGGCGGTGTCGCTCACGTACGAGGCGGGCCGGCTCGCGCTGGGGGCGACCCGGGGCAACGGCGTCGTCGGCGACGACATCACGCACAACGTGCGCACGATCCACGGCGTGCCGCTCGTGCTCGACCTCGACGATCCGCCCGACCTGATCGAGGTCCGCGGCGAGGTCTACATGACGAACTCCGACCTGGTCACGCTCAACGAGGCCCAGGCTGCGGCCGGCCTCGCCCCGTTCGCCAACACACGGAACGTGACCGCCGGCAGCATCCGGCTGCTCGACCCGCGGGAGTCGGCCCAGCGGCCGCTGCGATTCTTTTGTCACGGCGTCGGCGACGCGACGGGCCTCGGGGCGACCTCGCAATCGGAACTGCTCACCTGGGCGGTGAAGGCCGGCCTGCCCGTCGCACCCGGCACCGAGAAGTTTCACTCCCTCGAAGCTCTCGTCGAGCGAGGCACGGCCCTGATCGAGGAGTTGCACGCGCTCGACTTCGAGGTGGATGGATTCGTCGTGAAGGTCGATCGTTTCGACCAGCAGCGTCGGCTCGGGGCCACGGCGAAGAGCCCCCGCTGGGCGATCGCGTGGAAGTTCGAGAAGTTCGAGGCCACGACCAGGCTCGCCGGCATCCGCGTGCAGGTGGGTCGCGGCGGCACGATCACGCCGGTGGCCGACCTCGAGCCCGTCGAGCTCGCCGGCACGACGGTCAGCCGGGCGAGCCTCCACAACGCCGATGAAGTGGCCCGCAAGGACATCCGGGTCGGCGACGTGCTCGTGGTGGAAAAGGCCGGCAAGGTGATCCCTCACGTGGTGCGAGTGGAGAAGCATCTGCGCACGGGAACGCTCCGGAAGTGGCATCCACCGACGGAGTGCCCGGAGTGCGGCACGTGCATCGTGAAGGACACCGACGGCGTCTACATTCGCTGCCCCAACGTGGACTGCCCGGCGCGGATGCGCGAACGGCTCAAATTTTTTGCTTCCCGTGGTGCAATGGACATCGAGGGGCTCGGCGACAAGCTCGTGGAGCAGCTCGTGGCGACGGGGCTCGTGAAAGACTACTCAGACCTCTACCGCCTGACTGTCGCCGAGCTCGAGCCGCTCGAGCGGATGGGAAAGAAGTCGGCCGAGTCGCTCGTGGGTCAGATCGCCGCGAGCCGGTCGCGGGGCCTCGCCCGCGTGCTCAACGCCCTCGGCATTCGGCACGTGGGCCCGCGCGTGGCCACGCTCCTCACGCAGCGGTTTCCCACGATCGACGAACTGCAGGCGGCGTCGGTCGAGACGCTCGCGGAGGTGCACGAGATCGGCGACGTGATCGCCGAGAGCGTTCACGAATGGCTGGCGAGCGACTACGGCCGCCGCGTAATCGAGGGCCTGAGGCAGCACGGCGTGAGCCTGGAGGTGCCGGAGGCGGAGCGGGCCGTCACGGAAGGCCCGCTCGTCGGCAAGACGCTCGTCGTGACGGGCACGCTCGAAACCTTCTCGCGGCAGCAGGCCGAGGAGGCGATCCGCAAGGCGGGCGGCCGCGCATCAGGCAGCGTGTCGAAGAAGACCGA
>RFPF01000238.1 GCA_009926295.1 Planctomycetia bacterium | reverse complement strand
GATGCGTGGAGATCCATGATGAGCTGAAACCGTGGATGATTCTCCGCTAGCCGGCCTGCGAGGGGCCTGGACAACCCATCTCTTCGCAATTCAGCCACCGGATGACCATAGTTCACCTTCGCTTCATGGCGAACACATCAAACACCCATCTGCGACACTTGCGGTGTGACGCAGCGCACCACCACGTCGATGCCGGAAGCGCCGCCGAATTCGCGATCCACTCGCTCCAGCGCCAGCGACGCGGCGGCCCCGCGTGGCAGCGCGTCGGCGATGCGGTTGTCGGCGTCGATCCGCGAGCCAACCAGCGCGAGCGCGACCGTCGCGACGCATCCGCAGGCCACGATCGGCCGGGCGTGCCGCAGCGAGAACGCGGTGAGGCGGCCGGCGAACCGGCCCGCCGGCCGCCACGATCCGCCGAGGTGCAGGCCCCGGCAGAACCCGCTGCTGGCGAGCAGGGGCGTGAGCAGCGTGACGGCGAGAAAGCTGGCGACCGCGCCGACGGCGGCCGCGATTCCGAAGATCCGCACCGCTTCGATCCGGGCCGCTGCGAGGGACGCGAAGCCGATCGCGGTGACCAGGCTCGTGAGGCCGCAGGCGGACCCGATCCTGCGGATCGCCCCCGCCGACGCGGTGACCTCGTCGGCTCCGCGGCGTCGACTCCGGCGCATGTCCTCGATGAAGTGGATCGAGTCGCACGTGCCCACCACGAGCGCCAGCGACGGCACGACGCTCGTGAGGATGTTGACCGGGACGCCGCACAGGCCGAGGACGCCCATTGCCCAGACGGCCCCCACGAAGGGCGGCACGCACGCCACCACCGTCGAGCGCAGGCTGCGGGCGGCCGTCGCGGAGAGGAGGAAGGCCAGGCCGAGACCGAGCGAGTTGAACACGAGCATGTCGCGCCGCAGGGCCTGCGTGGCCTGGTGCCGCAGCGTGGGCAGGCCGGTGAGTTCGAGGTTCAGGTCGGCGTCGCCACCGCCGGCCGCCGCCACCACGTTCTCGATCGCGTGCACCGTGGAAGCCAGCCCGGCTGACCCGCTCGCGGCCTCGTCGAGCCGCACGAGCACGAGGGTCGACCGGAAGTCGCCGGAGAGCAGGTGGCCGGTCACGAGCGGATGCGCGGCGGCGCGGTGCCTGGCGGCCGCGCGGGTTTCCTCGTCGAGCGGCGCGTCGGTCCGCGGGATCACGGGAAGGATCGCCCCGGCGACACCCTGGCGACGCACGTCGAGGATGGAACGGACGTCGACGGCCCCTGGAACCTCCCGGAGAGCGGCGCACAGCCGCCGCAGCCCCGCGAGGCTGCGGTCGTCGAACAGGTCGCCCCCCCGCGACTCCACCCGCACGATGCAGTCGCGATCCGGCGCGCCGAACCGGTCGGCGACCTCGTCGATGAGCTTGAACTCGGCGTCGCTGTCGCGGAGCAGGGCACGCAGGTCGTCGTCGAGCCGGAGCCTCGAGATCCCGATGCCCGCGGCCACGGTCAGGACCGCGGCGAGGGCGACGCCACCGCGCCGCCATCCAACGGTCCCGGCGGGATGAGGTGCCGCTCCTCCGGGTCGACGATCCACCCGCGGCAGCCCGCTGCGTTGCAGCGGCACGGGATCGCGGCGTCGGCCGGCCAGGAATAGTCGATCGACAATTCCTCTCCGGGCTCGATCGAACGGATCGTCTGCAGCCACAGCCGGTCCTCCTCGGAACGCTGGTCCTCGTCGACCCAATAGAAAAGTTCGCAGTTCGGATCGCAACTGTGGTTCACGAACCGCAGCGGCGCGGCCGGTTCCAGCAGTTTGCCGCCGGGAAGCTCCATGCAATACGACGGGTCGGCGGGATGCTCGTCGAGCACCTCCCCCTTGATCTCCGCGATCACGAGGCCTGCCCGCAGCCGCCGCGCCGCGAACACCCCGCGGCCGACATGGGTCTGGCCCACGCGCACCAGCCGCTTGAGCCGCGTTTGGTTGGAGTCGGTCGGAACGAAGTGGAGCGGCGGCATGGCGGGACGCGAACTCTACCGACGCGGGATCGCGGAATCAATGCAGCGGCGTCGCGGCCGAGTGCGCCTGCGGCATGCACCGGAGCCGTCTCACGCCGACAGCCTTTCGCGCACCCGCTCGAGCAACTTCCTGGTTGCCCGGATCCCGTCGGGCTCGGGCAGTTCCTTGCCCTCGTACTCGATGCCCACCCAGCCCCGGTAGCCGGCGTCGGTCACGATCCGCAGCATCTTGTCGTAGTCGGTGCGGACCTCGTTGCCGTCCGCGTCGAACTCGTGGCTCTTGGCGCTGACGCCCTTGGCGAACGGCATCAGTTCCTCGACGCCGCGGTAGCGGTCGTAGTCGTAGAAGTTTCCGAAGTCGGGGAGCGTCCCGCAGTTGGGACGCGCGACGAGTTTCATGACGCCGGCGAGCCACCCCCCGTTGCTCGAGAGCCCGCCGTGGTTTTCGACGAGCACGTTCATGTCCAACTGGGCCGCGAACTCGGAGAGCCTGCCGAGGCCGTCGGCTGCGAGCTTCTGCTGCTCCTCGAACGAGCCCTTGCTCGACGCGTTGACGCGGATCGAGTGGCACCCCAGCCGCTTCGCCGCCTCGACCCACGGGTAGTGCTTCTCGATCGCCTTCGCGCGGGCCTTGTCGTCGGGGTCGCCGAGATCGCCGAGGCCGTCGCACATGACCAGCACGTTCGTCACCCCCTCGTCCGCGGATCGCTTGGCCAGTTCGGCGATGGTGTCGGGGTCGACGGCCTTGTCCTTGAAGAACTGATTGACGTATTCCACGGCCTCGATGCCGTACTCCCGCTTCGCGACCCGCGGGAAGTCGAGGGTGTCGAGCTTGCCCGCGAACAGCGCGTTGTGCAGCGACCACTGGGCGAGCGAGATCCGAAACAGCGGAGGGCGAGCCGCGGCGGGCGGAGCGTCGGCGGCGACGCCTCGCAGCGCGGCAGCGGCGAGCGTCGAGCCGGCGGCGGCGAGGAACGCGCGGCGGTGCGGTTCGCGGGGGGCGGGGGTCGGCATGTCTGGAATCCTTCGCACTGTCGGCGCCGCCGCATCGGTCCACGCCCGTCAGGCTTCCCCGGGGGCAGGCTCGTCGGCTTCGGGTTGCAGGTACTCGCGGGGGCGATGCAGCAAGACTACCGGAACCAGCAGCAGCGTCGCCACGGCCATGCAGCCGGTGAAGAACCAGTAATATGACGATCCCGTGAGGGTGGAATGGCCGGAGCCGTCGCGGGTGGCGGCGTTCACCGCCGCGGTGAACAGGTTTCCGAGCGAGATGCTCAAGAGATACAGGCTCATCACCAGCGACTTCATGTGCGGGGGAGCCTGGGTGTAGCTGAATTCGAGGCAGGTGATCGACACGAGCACCTCGGCGGCCGTGATCACCACGTAGGCCAGCAGCTGCCAGCCGACGCTCGGCCAGCGGGCCGACTCCATCCCCAGCCCCGAGGCCGCGAGCCGGGCGGATTCGGCGTCGATCAGCCCCTGTGCTCCGGCCGACAGCGCGAATGCGCCGACGGTCAGGATGAACCCGACGAGGATGCGCCGCAACGGGGTGAAGTCGCAGACGCGGCCGACGGCGGGGTAGATCGCCAGCCCGAAGAGCGGGATGAACAGCAGTACGAGCAGCGGGTTGACCGCCTGAATCTGGCTGGGCAGCCAGTCGATGCCCAGGAACGTGCGATCCATGCGCTCCGCCTGCTGCACCCAGGCACCCCCCGTCTGGTCGTAGAGCGACCAGAACACGGCGACCAGCATGTAGAGCGGCACGAGACGGGCGATCGCGGCGAGTCCTTCGGGCCCGAACGTCTCTCCGAAGTAGGCGGCGCCTCGGGGCGGGACGTGCACGAACCGGTTCCGGCCCAGCCAGAACACCGCCGTCGCGGCCGCCATGAGGATGCCCGGCACCCCGAAGGCCCAGCCGGGGCCGTGGTGTTCGAGCAGCCACGGGGTGAGGAGCGTGGAGAAGAAGGAGCCGAAGTTGATCGCGAAGTAGAACCAGCCGAACACGCGCTCGAGAAGGTGGCGATTCGACCTCCCGAACTGGTCGCCCACGTGGGCCGACACGCACGGCTTGATCCCTCCCGAGCCGATCGCGATCAGCGCCAGGCCGGCCAGCAGCCATCCCCGGGGGGCGAACGTGGCCTCCAGCAGCGGCGGCGGCATGTCCATGAGGGCGAGGCAGAGGTGGCCGGCGCAGTAGACGAGCGAGAGCATGAGGATCGTCGCGTACTTGCCGAGGAAGGCGTCGGCGGCGATGCCGCCGATCACCGGAAAGAAGTAGGCGCTGGCAACGAACAGGTGCATCCACTCGCGCGACTCCGTCTCGGTCATGAAGTCGGGTGCACCCGCGGCGGAGAGGAGGTGCTGCGTCATGAAGACGACGAGGATCGACTTCATGCCGTAGAAGGAAAACCGCTCCGCAGCCTCGTTGCCCACGATGTAGGGAATTCCCGGGGGCATGCCGGGCGTGGCCGTGGGGCGCGTGCGATAGGCGGGGTGGCCGGCCATGGAGGAGCGACGTCCGAGGAGACGGGGGCGGGCCGAGCATGGACGATGCCGGCCCCGAAGGCAATCCGGGTGGCAAGCGTCGAGGAATCTGCACAATGGCGTTTCCCCCCGCGGAACGCCCGCCATGCCGCCCGACCCGCCATCCTCCTCGACCCGCGGCATGCTCGTCGTCACCGTCGACCGGCTGCCGGCGTGGATGCTCTCGAGCTGGGGCGCGACCTGGGTCTCGACGCCCGCGTTCGACGCCCTCGCCGCGACCGGCCTGACTCTCGACAGGCTGCTCGCGACGGGCTGCGATCCGGCCGCGACGCTCTCCGACCTCGCGGCCGGAGGCGGGTTGTGGCGGGCGGCGCGCGCGGCGGGATGGTCGGCCGTGCTGGTGACCGACGACCCACGGCTGCCCGAACGCCCTCCGGGAGTCGACCTCGTGGAGGCCGTGGCGACGCCGGTCACCCGGTCGGCTGCCGACGACGAGGCGACGAATCTCGCGCGGCTCTTCGCGCGGGCCCACGAGGTCGTCGCGGGGGGCAGGCATCGGCTGGTCTGGTGCCATGCCTCCAGTCTCGGCGTGGCCTG
>RFPF01000237.1 GCA_009926295.1 Planctomycetia bacterium | reverse complement strand
TCGCTCAACTACGAGTGCGGCCTGCTCATCGAGGGCTTCGACACCCCGCCCTTTTTCATGATGACCCACAACAAGCCCTACTACCCGGCGCTCGTCGAGGCGCAGGGGCTGGCGAAGATCGAGGACCTCTACGCCTTCTGGGGCCGCATGGAGATGCTCGAGTCGATCGACTCGAAACTGGGGGTGATGGTGGAGGGGGTGAAGGAGCGGTTCGGCGTGACGGTGCGGCCGCTCGACCGGCGGCGGTTCGACCAGGAGGTGCGGATGTTCCTCGAGATCTACAACTCGAGCCTCGGCGGCACCTGGGGCTTCGTGCCGCTTTCCCCCGGCGAGGTGAAGCACATGGCGGCGAGCCTGAAGCACCTCATCGTGCCGGAACTGGCCCTCGTGGCCGAGGTGGAGGGCAAGCCGATCGGCACCGTCTTCTGCCTGCTCGACTACAACCCGCGGATCAGGGCGATCAACGGCCGTCTGTTCCCGTTCGGTTTCCTCAAACTGCTCTGGAACAAGCGCGGCATCAAGCGGATGCGGGCCATCAGCACGAACGTGATTCCCGAGTATCAGGCGTGGGGCGTGGGGCTCGTGCTCCACGCGGCCCTCGTGCCGCGGCTCTACGACTGGGGCATGGACGAGGTCGAGTTTTCGTGGGTGCTCGAGAGCAACCACCTCTCGAAGCGTACGCTGGAGCGCGGCGGGGCGCTCGTCACGAAGAAATACCGCATCTACGACGGCGATCTCGCCTGAAGTCCATCAGCGGCGCCAGCGGCGGGAGGAACGGGATGTGGAGTAGCGCTGGGCCGGCCGGTAGGAACCACCCTGGATGATCGTGCCCGCGTTGCCGCCACCGGCGATCACGCCGCCGACGGAGAGGCCCGAGCCTCGGGACGCGGTCCGCGTGGCGCCGCGCGATGGCACGTTGTAGTAGGGCCACACGACCTTTCCCTGACGCTGGGCCCGATCCCATTGCTGGGCGCCGTAGTTGATGCCGGAAAGGTTGAAGCTCGAGTACGGATTGCGTGGGCCGGCCGCCTTGGCCGTGGCGACGAGCCAGATGATGGTCGCGACCGCGAACACGATGGCGAGCAGATTCTTGGCGGAACGCAGCATGGCGGATCCTTTGCCGGGGCGGAGGGGGGCAGGGACACGAGCACCTGTACGTCCCGGACGGGCGGCTGGTTCAGTGGCCGGAACGCTTGGGGCGGTAGCCGACCGTCTTTCGCTGCCGCCGCACCCTGCCCGGTCGCCCCGAGCGGACGTGGTCGCCCGATGTCTCCTCGGTGAACGCCTGCGTGGCCTCGCGGCGCTTCCGGTCGAGGGCTTCCTTGGGCGGGCGGTCGGGGATCAGGCAGTCGCAGCCACTTCCGACGAGGTCGTGCCTCCCGGCCTGTTCCAGAGCCCGACGCACCTCGAAGTAATTCTCCGGCTTGAAGAACTGGAGCAGGGCCCGCTGCATGCGGCGGTCCTTGAGCCCCTTCGTCACCTTCACGGGCTCCTTCGTCATCGGGTCGAGCCCCGTGTAGTACATGCAGGCGGCGATGTCGAAGGGGCTCGGGATGAAGTCCTGCACCTGATCGGGCTTGTAGCTGTTGCGCTTGAGGAACAGGGCGAGGTCGATCATCTCCTCGACGCCGCTGCCGGGATGGCTGGCGATGAAGTAGGGCACCGTGTATTGCTTCTTGCCCACGCGGCGGCTCGCCGCCGTGAAGGCCTTGTCGAACTCGACATAGTCGTCGGCCGACGGCTTCTTCATGAGGTTCAAGACCTCGGGGTCGGTGTGTTCGGGCGCCACCTTCAGATGGCCACCGACGTGATGCGAGGCGAGTTCCTCGAGATACTCGGGATCGCGGCGGGCGAGGTCCATTCGCACGCCGCTGGCCACGAGCACGCGCTTCACGCCCTCGACGCTCCGGGCTTCGCGCATGAGATCCTTGAGCGGGCCGTGGTCGGTGCCGAGGAGCTTGCAGACGGTCGGATGCACGCAGGAGAGCCGGCGGCACTTCGCCTCCACCTCCGGCCGGGTGCACCGCATCTGATACATGTTGGCCGTCGGGCCGCCGATGTCCGACACCGTGCCCTTGAAGCCGGGCTGCTTCGCGAGCAACTTGATCTCGGTGATCACCGACTCGGGAGAGCGGCTCTGGATGATCCGCCCTTCGTGGGCCGTGATCGAGCAGAACGTGCAGCCGCCGAAACAGCCGCGCATGATCTGCACGCTCGTCTCCACGACCTCGAAGGCGGGGATGCGGGCGGCGCCGTAGGAGGGGTGTGGCCGCCGGGTGAAGGGGAGGCCATAGACCTGGTCCATCTCGTCCTGCTCGAGGGGCAGGGCGGGGGGATTCACGACCACGCTCTCGCGACCGTGCCGCTGGACGAGCCGCCGCGCGTTGTGAGGATTCGTCTCGAGGTGCGAGATGCGCGTCATCTCACAGAAGGCGAGCGTGTCTCTCACGACCGACTCGTAGTCGGGAAGTTCGGCCGTGTCGGCCGCACCACCGCCGGGGCCAGTCGGCGGCGGCTCACTCGCGCCGAGCCGGTAGGCGATGCCGCGCAGATCGCGCAGGTCCTTCACGGCCTTGCCTGCGGCGAGGCGGTGGGCGACGTCGAGGATCGTCCGCTCTCCCATGCCGAACACGACCAGATCGGCCTTCGAGTCCATGAGGATCGAACGGCGGACGGTGTCGCTCCAGTAGTCGTAATGGGCGATCCTCCGCAGGCTCGCCTCCACGCCGCCCGCGATGACCGGCACGCCGGGAAACGCCTCCCGCGACCGCTGGCAGTAGGCGAGCGTGGCGCGGTCGGGCCGCCGGCCGATCTCGCCGTTGGGCGAATAGGCGTCGTCGTTCCGCACCTTCCGATTGGCGGTGTAGTGGTTGATCATCGAGTCCATGTTGCCGGCTGAAATGCCGAAGAACAGCCGGGGCCGGCCGAACTGCCGCCACGGCTCGCACGACCGCCAGTCGGGCTGGGCGAGCACGGCCACGCGGAAGCCCGCCGCCTCGAGGAGCCTGGCGAGCAGGCCATTGGCAAAACTCGGATGATCGACGTAGGCGTCGCCCGAGACGAACACGACGTCCACCTCGTCCCAACCGCGGGCGAGCATCTCGTCCCGCGTCGTGGGAAGCGGGGGGCTCGGGGTGCGTTCGAGAACGAGCGGAAGCGTCATGGCAGGAGACCGTGGGCAGATCTGCAAGTGTAGCCCCGGGAACATGGCGTCGCGGCCCGCTGGTATATTCGGCACAATCCGCTTCCGGACGACCGCATGCACGCATCCCACCGCCTCGCGATCCCCGTCGTGTTTTTCGTCGTGCCGGTCGTGGCAGCTGCGGACGAGCCGCCGCCGCCCGCGCAGATCGCCGCGTGGATCGACCAGCTCGGAGCCGACCAGTTCGCCCAGCGCGAGGCGGCCAGCAGCAGCCTCGTGGCCGCCGGCCGGGCCTCGCTCCACCCGCTCGGCGACGCGATCGGTCGCGACGACCTCGAAGTGGCCAGCCGGGCCGTGGAGATCGTGCGGGGTTTCCTCGGCGGCGACGACGAGGCCCTCGCAGCCGAGGCGGAACAGGTGCTGGAGGCGATCGCGGAGGGCCCCGATTCCGCCGTCTCGCGGCTCGCCGCCGGGGCGCTCGACTTCCACCATCGCGGGATGACGGAAGCCGCGCGGGCGAAGCTCGAAACGCTGGGCGCGGTGGTCAGCGAGGCGCTGCTTCCCAGCGGTCGCCGCGGACTCCTCGTGACGCTCAACGCCCGCTGGCGGGGATCGTCCGAGGACCTGCGGCTCCTGTCACGGCTGCCGGCGGTGCTTCAAGTCGGGGTGTTCGGCGTCGCCATCGATGCAGCGGCCGTCGGGGCGCTGGGCCGGCTGCGCGGCGTCGAGGTCATCCAACTCTTCGGCACGGGCGTCGGCGACGAACAGGTGGCGGCTCTCGCGGCGAAGCTTCCGGAAGCGCGGATCGACGTGCGGAAGGGGGGCAAGCTCGGCGTGGCGGGACAGCCGATGGCGGGGCCGTGCATGATCACGCACGTGCAGGACGGCTCAGCCGCCGCGAAGGCGGGCTTGCAGATCGGCGACGTGGTCCTCACGATCGACGGCGGACCGGTGGTGAACTTCGAGTCGCTCACGGAGCTGGTGGGGCGGCACGGCCCCGGCGACACGATCAAGCTCGAGATCGAGCGGACTGTTCCTGGCGAGCAGTCCCGCCGGTTCACGAGTGATGTGATGCTCGACGGGTGGGAGTAGCGCCATGAACCACGGTGGCCCGCCCGATGACACGGTCGACGTCCGTTGGCACGCCCATGCGGTGACCCGTGCCGATCGCGAGAGGGCCACGGGGCACAAGGGGTGCGTTCTCTGGTTCACCGGCCTCTCCGGCTGCGGGAAAAGCACGCTCGCCAACGCCATCGACCAGCGGCTCAACGCCCGCGGCGTCCGCAGCTTCGTGCTCGACGGCGACAACGTGCGGCTGGGGCTCAACGCCGCGCCCGCGCTCCTCACGGAGCGGCATGGCGCGGAGTTCGCGAAGCGGTTCGGCCTCGGCTTCTCCGCGCAGGATCGCGAAGAGAACATCCGCCGCATCGGCGCCGTGGCGGAACTCTTCTCCCAGGCCGGCATCATCGCGCTCACGGCCTTCATCAGCCCCTACCGCTGTGACCGCGACGCCGTGCGGGCCGTGCTCGCGCCGGGCGACTTCGTCGAGGTGTACGTGAAGGCGCCGCTTGCGGTCTGCGAGGGCCGCGATCCGAAGGGGCTCTACAAGAAGGCCCGGGCCGGTGAGATCAAGGGCTTCACGGGCATCGACGACCCCTACGAGGAGCCACTCTCCCCGGAGATCGTCGTCGACTCCGCAAGCCGCCCGCCCGACGAACTCGCCGCCGAGGTGATCGCGTGGCTGGAACGTGCCGGCAAGATCGCAGCGCGTCCAGCCTGAGCGGTGCTGTCGCGCCTGAACGCGCCCGAGCCGGCTCGTGACTGCCCAGACCCCCTCGCCGGACGTTCGCCTCGGCCCTCCAGGCCTTGGCTCTCTGCGTGTCCGCTTCGCTTTCGGCATCCATGCCTACGCTCGCTCCCACAGCCCGCTCGAGGGCATG
>RFPF01000236.1 GCA_009926295.1 Planctomycetia bacterium | reverse complement strand
GAGGGGGGCATCCGCGTGCCCTTCATCGTCCGAGGCCCTGGTGTCTCGGCCGATTCGTGGTGCCACGTTCCCATCGTCGGCTACGACCTGTTTCCGACGTTCTGCGAGTGGGCCGGAGTGCCGCGGTCAGCGCAGCCGAAGTCGCTCGAAGGGGGGAGCATCGCGCAGCTCGTCTCTGGAGACGATGCCGCGGGCGTGGCGAGGCCGCGCGAGGAGCTGGTATTCCACTTCCCGCACTACCAGACCGGCAACACGCCCCACTCGGCCATCCGTCTCGGCAACCTCAAGCTGCTCCGGTTCTACGAGGACGACGGCGTGCGGCTGTTCGACCTCGCCGCCGACCCGGGCGAGCGCGACGATCTCGCCTTGCGGCGGCCCGCCGACGCAGCCCGGCTGCGGACCCGACTCGAGCAGCACCTCGCCGCGGTGAGCGCCCAGATGCCGTCTCCCAACCCGCAGTTCGACCCGGCAGCGGGGCCGCCTGCGCCTGGTCGTGGCGGCGGCGGCCAGGGCGGAAGGGGGGGCATGAAGGGCGGCAGGAAGCAGCCGAATCCACTGAAGCAGAAGAAGGGGGCGGCATGACTCGCGTGGCACCTGTGACGCTTTGGACGAACGGCTCGACCGTGCGCGGTGGCAGGGGCGGCTTCTGGCAGGGCGGATGCGCTGGAGCGTGCATCGCCCTCGCGATGATCCTCGCAGGCCGCGACGCGGCCGCCCATCCGTGGCACGCCCATGGCGACGACAATGCTCTGCCGGCGGGCGTGGTTCGGGAATCGGAAGCGTCCGGAGGCGATCCGCCCACCGGCACGATCGTCCTCACGGCGGCGCGGGCGAAGCCGGCCGCGGGCCGCTCCGACATCGCCGCCGCGTTCGCCCCGTTCGAGAAGCGGGGGGAGGTCGCCACGCGTCGGGACGACCGCTGGTTCTACGTCGAGTCCGACGGCATCCCCGACCACCCGCTGATGGTCGGCATCCGCAACTGGCAGCAGCAGGTGCCGCTGCCGCAGAAATACACGGGCGGCAACGCGTGGCAGATTCCGCTCATTCCGCGGCGGGCGGCCGAGCCCGCGATGACCAGGGATCGGTTTCTGCGCGGGGCGATCGCCCTGGCCGTGAACGGCATCCCGATCTTCAATCCGCTCAACAACCGGGGCGAGGACGCGCTGGCCATCGGCGAACTCGACGACTACGGCGGCCACTGTGGGCGGGCCGACGACTACCACTACCACGTCGCGCCCCTGCACCTCGAAAAGGTCGTGGGGAAGGGCATGCCGATCGCGTATGCCCTCGACGGCTACCCGGTGTATGGATCGACCGAGCCCGACGGCTCCCCGATGAAGCCCCTCGACCCGCTCGGCGGTCACGACGACGGCGACGGTGGCTACCACTACCACGCGTTGGAGCGATACCCATACCTGATCGGTGGCTTTCGCGGCGAGGTCGTCGAGCGGGAGGGGCAGGTGGACCCGCAGCCGCGCGCGCAGCCGGTGCGGCCGGCCCTCGGGCCGCTCAGGGGAGCGACGATCGTCGGCTACGAGTCGCCCGCCGCCGACACGCGGAAAGTGGTGTACGAGGTGGGCGGCCGACGGGGCGCGGTGCAGTACAGGTTGGCGGCGGACGGCTCCGCACAGTTCACGTTCACCGACCCGGCGGGACGCACGTCCACCGAGACCTACCAGCCGCGCGGGGGAGGTGGCGGGGCCGGGGGGATGCGGGAGGGCCCGCGGCAGCGCGGCGATCGTCCGCCGCGGCCCGGGGAACGTCCGCCGCGGCCCGGGGAACGTCCGCCGCAGCCCGGCGAGCGACCGCCGCAGCCCGGCGAGCGACCGCCGCAGCCCGGCGAGCGACCGCCGCGCGAACCGCGAGCCGAAGCCGCTCCGGCTGCCGCGCCGGCACGGCTGGCGACACGCGACATCGCCGTCAGCAGCCCGGCGTTCGGCCCAGGGACCGATTTTCCGCTCGAATTCACCTGCGACGGCGCCGGCATCTCGCCGCCGGTCGAGTGGACGGCCGGCCCGAGCGGCACGAAGGCCTACGCCCTGTCTCTCTGGCACCAGACTCCCGACGGGGTGAAGTCGTACTGGGTGGTGTACGACATCCCTGCGAACGTCACGACACTGCCGAAGGACTCCCGCTCGATCGGCACCATGGGCCTCAACGGCAAGCGGCGGGCGGCCTACGACCCGATGTGCTCGAAGGGGCCCGGCAGGAAGGACTACCACATCACCGTCTACGCCCTGTCCGAGCGGCCGCGGCTCGAGCCCGGGGCGGCCACGCGGGAGGCCCTTCTCGAGGCGATCGCCGGAATCGCCCTCGCCGAGGGCACGCTCACGTACTCCTACGAACGGCAGGTCCAGCGGTGAGGCGGATGCTGGCAGGAAGTTTCGCGATCCTCCTGCTGGCGGTCTTTTCCGGGGCGGCCGGGGCGGCCGGGCCGCGTCCGCCCAACTTCGTCGTCATCCTGATGGACGACATGGGGTGGCGTGACGTCGGGTTCATGGGCAACACGTTCGTCGAGACGCCGAACATCGACGCGCTTGCCAAGCGCGGGCTCGTGTTCGCGCAGTCCTACTCCAGCGCCCCGAACTGCGCCCCCACCAGGGCCTGCCTGATGTCCGGGCAATACACTCCCCGCCACGGCATCTATACCGTGGTCGACCCGCGCCAGCCCGCCGGTTCGCCGTGGCACAAGCTGGTGGCGGCCCACAGCGAGTCGGAGTTGGCGACCGAGGTCACGACGCTTCCGGAAGCGCTCAAGTCGTGCGGCTACGCCACGGCGTTCCTCGGCATGTGGAACCTCGGCCGGGGCCGCACCGGCCCCCGCACGCCGGGAGGCCAGGGATTCGACACGGTGGTGTTCCCCGAGACGATCGGCTTCGGGAAGGACGCCTACTTCGACGGCGCCGGGCGTTATCTCTCCGACCGTCTGGCCGACGAGACGCTGGCATTCATCGAGGCGAACCGCGCCCGGCCGTTCTTCGTCTATCTCGCGGACCACGCCGTGCACGCGCCGTACGACCCGAAGCCCGAATTGCTCGCGAGGTACGAAAAGAAGGCGAAGGCGATCGAAGACCGCCGGAATGATGCCGCCTATGCCGCCACCATCCACGCCGTCGACGAGAACGTGGGTCGCATCGTGGCCGGCCTCGCCCGCCTCGGCCTCTCGGAGGAGACGTTCGTCATCTTCACGAGCGACAATGGCGGCACGGAACGGTACACCGCGCCGCTCAAGGGATCGAAGGGCCAGCTCTACGAGGGTGGCATCCGGGTGCCGCTCGTCGTCACGGGTCCGACGGTGGCGAGGAGGGGGTCGACGAGCGACGTGCCCGTCGCGAGCATCGACCTGTATCCGACACTGCTCGAACTCGCGGGAGCGGCGGTTCCGGCGGGCCAGCGGCTCGACGGCGTGAGCTTCGCGCCTCTGTTGCGCGGCGGGCCGGCAGCCGCGCGCGACCGCATGTTCTGGCACTTTCCCTGCTACGTCGGTCGGGCGACGCCGGCGAGCGCCGTGCGGGAGGGCGACTACAAGGCGATCGAGTTCTTCGAGGATGGCGGCCACGTGGAGGTCTACAACCTGCGGGAGGATCCCGGTGAAACCCGCGACCTCGCAGCCGCGATGCCGGAGAGGACGCGGGATCTGACCCTCGCGCTGCACGCGTGGCAGCGCGACACCGGTGCCGCGATCCCAGACCGCCCCAACCCGGCATACGACCCCCAGGCGGATCGGCCGCGCGGGAACAACGCGGCCGGTGGCGGCGGCCGGAAGGGCGGCAATCCCGGCAGGGCAGGGGGCGAGCGGGGCGAAAAACGCCGCGGTGGCCAGATGGGTCAGCCGCCGTAGGCGGCTGACGTCGGCGCGCGGGCGAGGTCGGCGTCGAGCGTCCGGTGCGGCTCGACGCCGAGTGTCGCCAGCTCGCCGTGATACGCCCTCACCCCCTCCTCGGCGGCGAGGTCGCCATCCGCGACCGCCCGCAGGAACTTCACGAACGCGGGCTGGTGTTCCGCGGCGTTGATCTTGCGGCCGAAGAGCGCCACCCGGGCGCCGTGCCGCTTCGCCTCGGCGACGAGGCCGAAGGCGTCGTGCGTGGTGCCCGCCCCGCCGCCGAGGATGCCCACGACCACCGATCGGTCGTAGGCGGCGAGCTGCTCGGTGACTTCGGGGCCGAGGTAGGGAATCTTGAGAAAGATCGGGCGGCCGGCCCGGGGCACGCCCGCGAGTGCCCGGGCCACGTGGTCGGCGAGGAAGCGGGCGATATCGCGCGGCTTCTCGCCGGCCGCTCGGCCCGGCACGCGGTCGACGGCGTTGGGGAAGAAGACTTCCAGAAAGTGCCGGAAGCCCGTCCGCTCGGCCTCGATGCGAAACGCCCCGTAGGCCTCGAGCATCGCGCGGTCGAGCATGGCATCGTCGTTGAGCGTGAGCGAGAACAGGCCGAGATTCGCGCCGCGGCCGGGGTCGGCTTCGATCGAATCGACGCGGCCCGTGCGGGCCTGGGCGATCGTCGTCGTCGAGAAGGGAAGGGCGGGCTGCCTCGCGTAGCTGCCCGTGCCGGCGGCCAGCCAGATGTCGGTGGTGTCGTTCATCCGCACGGCGGGCGTCACGGCGGTCGCGGCGAAGATATTCTCCTCGATCGCGAGCACCTCGCTGGTGCTCGCGCTCATGAGCATGATGTCGACGAGGCCCTGGCCCACGAGGCCCCGGATCTCGTCGCGGTAGTCGTGGATGGACCGATACGGGCCGCGGCCCGCGACGCCTCCGGGGGCCAGCCCCGGGGCGGCCACGCCGAAAGCCATGTCTGCATCCTTTGCATCGGCCAGGATGAAGTCGCGGCACGATGGATCAGCCACGATGCGAGCGAGCTTGAGGTCGAGCGACTTCTGCGGCAGGTGCGCGGATTTCATGGGGGTCATGCTACCGGGCGAGGGCATCGGCTTCGGTGAGCAGTCGCATAAAGCGTAATGCTTTTACGTTATAAGGTAATTCCCGCCGGGTACGGTGTGGTGCATGCGGCGAACGCCGCGCCGGCCCTTTTTCAGGAAACAACTCGCATGGCACGAGGCTCGTATCGGTTCTCCGTCGGTCCGTGGAACCTGGGGCGGGGG
>RFPF01000235.1 GCA_009926295.1 Planctomycetia bacterium | reverse complement strand
CCCCCCGGCACGGGAGTGGGGACCGCCGCGGTCAAGGCGGCCGAGGCGTGGTTCGAAGCGGCCGCGCGGCACCGGGTGGCGGTGGTGCTTCCGACCGCAACCGACCCGCAGCGCTGGGGCCGCGAGGACGTGGCGACGGTCGCCCGGGCGCTCGACTCGCTGAGGGCACGCCGACCGATCGACCCGACCCGTGTCGCCTTCGCAGGGCGGGGACCGGGCGGAGCGTTCGCATGGATCGCAGCGGAGAGGCTCGGGGCGGCCGTGCGCGGCGTGGCGCTGCTCGACGCCGCGCTGCCGCGGCAGGCCGAGATCGAGCCGACCGAGCCGGGCCGCAGCCGCTGGGTGCTGTTCGCGAAATCGCTCACCGGCGCACCGGCGAAACTCGACGCCGACCAGCGGGCGCTGGAGAGCAACGGCTACCAGGTCGGTCTCGTCCCGGAGGTGCTCGGCGACGTGCCGCCCGCGGAGGAACTCTGCCGCTGGGTGGAGGCCCTGGGCGTGCTCTAGCCATGGATCTTCCGGCCCTCGTGTTCGTCGACGATCACGTCGTGGTGGTCGACAAGCCGGCAGGCATGCCGAGCGTGCCGGCGCGGACGAAGCTCGATCCGCCGTGCGTCGTCGAACTGCTGCGTGCCGAACTCGGTGCCCTGGAGGCCGTGCATCGCCTCGACCGCGACACCTCCGGCCTGCTGATTCTGGCCAGAACTCCGCATGCCCGGGCCGCGCTCGGCCGGGCCCTCGAAGCGCGGCGCGTCACGAAGGAATACCTGGCCGTGGTCGAGGGCGCGCCGCCGGCGGAGCGGGGCACGATCCACCTGCCGCTCGCCCCCGATCCGACGGCGCCGCCGCGGCAGCGGGTCGACCCGATCATCGGCCGCCGCGCCGAAACGGGATGGCGCCGGCTCGCTGCGGACGGGCCGCACCTCTCGCTGCTCGCGCTCGAGCCGGTCACGGGCCGCTCGCATCAGCTGCGCGTCCACCTCGCATGGCTCGGCATGCCGATCGCGGGAGACCGCCTGTACGGCGGCCGCGGAGCCGCCGGGCTCGCGCTCCATTCGGCGCGAGTCGGCTTCACCCATCCCGAGAGCGGCCTGCGGGTCGACCTGGTCGCCACGCCTCCCGTCACGGATGCGTGGGCGGCGTTCGCGGCCGCGACGGCCGCTCACCTCGGGCTCGCCGTGGGCTCGAGCGCCGAGCGGCCGACCTGCGACCAGTAGCGGGAAAACCGCCCGAGGTCGCGGACCCGATCCCGCCGGCAGAACGCAGGCCAGGGTTCGACCGAAACCGGCGCGGCTGCGGCGATCGCCTCCGCCTGGCGCCGCACGCGCGGGCAGGGCGTATCGGCGAGCGCCACGCCGTCGCACCCGAGCTCGCGTGAGCGGGCGGGCAGGATCACCGCGGGATCCCCGCGCTGCACCTCGATCTCCCCCACTTCGGAGAGACATTCGGCGATGAAGGCGAGCCGCTTGAGCGTCGGTCGCTCGGCTGCAAGCCAGCCCTGGTCGAACACGAAGATCCGCGGGGATTGCGGATGCGCCGCCGCCGCGGGGCTCGTGTCGGCGAGCGCGTCGAGCGTGAGCCAGACGAGCGGCCGACGCGGCTGTTCGCCACGCGTTCCCGGCCGCCAGGGTGGGGCGGGGGGGATGCGCAGCGGACCACGGGTGGCAGGGGCCGAAGAGAACAGCCGCGCCGCCAGCTCCTCGTAGGATCCCTCGACGTCGCACCGGCCGAGAAGCGGACACGGAGCACAGTGCACGCCGCTCGTGAACGATTCGAGGTTCGCGCGGTTGAAGATGTAGGGCTTGGCCGAGAACGTGCCGGCCACCCACTGCCACGACAGGTGGTTGCTCGCCGGGTCGCCGTCGAGGAGGTGCTCCAGGAACCAGTCGGCGCCGGCGAGCCAGTGCACGCCACGGACGTGCACGATCCATGATGCCAGCCACATCCTCTCGTGATTGTGGAGCCACCCGGTCTCGTGAAGCCGCCGCACGAACGCGTCGATGCAGGCCGAGCCCGTGCTGCCGGCGAGCACGTCTTCGGGCACGCCGCTGAGCGGGGGTGCGCCCCGCCTGATCGCCGCGGGAGGCTCCACGTCACGGGCGACCGCCGGCCCGAGAGCCGCGTACACCTGCTGCCAGTAGTCTCGCCAGCCGAGCTCGTCGACCAGTTTCGTCGCGTCCTCGGGAACGCGCACCCTGGCGAGGGCATGATCGCGAACCTCGGCGATCGAGAGCACGCCGTGGCGGATCCACGGCGAAAGCCGCGTCACGGCTCCGTCCACGTGATTGCGGGTCGCCGCGTACGCGACCGGATCGATGCCGGCGAGCCGCGTGAGCGCTGCCCGGCGCCCCCCGCGCACCTCGATGCGGGCCACCGACTCCACCGACTGGCGCCGCACCGCATCCGGAAACAACTCGGCCAAGGCGGCGGCGAGCCGCGGGCGGTCGTTGGCGAGCGTCGCGATGTTCGAGAGTGCGTCTGGCACGTGCGGACCTGCTGCGGACATGGACCCTCACATCTTGCCTCTTTCCTGGGCATCCCGATGCCCCCAAATCGCGCCTTCACACCACGAACCGCCGACACGAAGCGGACCTCGCTCGCCGAGATCACCGGGCCAAGCATGAAAATAGCAGCGAAATGGAAGCTCTTTTTGGATGTTGCGCGGCAATCCGGCACCGGTGCGGGTGGTGCAAACGGATGACTGGCACGTCTTTTGCTCCTCTCCGGGGCTTGTCGTTTTTCGGGCACTCAGGACGTCCCTGGTGCACGGACGGGCCAAGCCCTGCGGAGAGGCCGCCCGTCCGAAGTTTGTTCCTTCTGGAGTCGCATGATGCGTTCATTGCCACGGGTTCTGTGTGGCCTCGTTGTGGCCTCGGCGTTCTGTACAGCATGGTTTTTCTGCGGGGCGGCTCTCGCCCAGGACACGGCGGCGGAACCGGCCGTGGCGGTGGCCGCGGCCGCACCCGCGACTCCCGCTCCGCCGACCATCGACGAGATGGTGCCGAAACTGTGGATGGCGGCCGACACCGTCTGGGTGCTCGTCTGCGGCATGCTCGTGTTCTTCATGAATCTCGGGTTCGGCTGCGTCGAGTCGGGTTTCGCCCGGTCGAAGAACTGCGTCAACATCCTCTCGAAGAACTTCATCGTCTTCGCCGCGACCGCGATCGCCTACTGGCTGATCGGCTGGGATCTCATGTTCGGCGCCGGTGACGGAGCGTGGATCGGAAATTCCGGCTCGTGGATGGTCGGCGGCGCCGACAACAGTCCGGCGATGGGCGACAAGTACCAGGGCGTGTACGGGGCCATCAACTGGACCAACGTGCCGATCTGGGCGAAGTTCTTCTTCCAGCTCGTGTTCGCCGGAACGGCCGCGACGATCGTGTCGGGGGCCGTGGCGGAACGGATCAAGTATCACACGTTCATCCTCTTCAGCTTCCTGATGGCGATCGTGATCTACCCGGTCACAGGCCATTGGATCTGGGGCTTCGGCTATCTCGCCAAGGAGTGGAACTTCTGGGATTTCGCCGGCTGTTCCGCCGTGCATTCGGTCGGTGGCTGGGCCGCGCTCACCGGGGCGATCATCCTCGGCCCACGGATCGGCAAGTACGGCTCCGACGGCAGGGTGCACGCGATTCCCGGACACAACATGACGGCCGCCTTCATCGGTTGCCTCGTGCTGTGGTTCGGCTGGTTCGGCTTCAACCCGGGCAGCACGATGGGTGTGGCCGGCGACGGCGGCGCGCTCGCGGCCCAGGTGGCGGTGAACACGAACACCGCGGCAGCCGCAGCCACGCTCACGGCCACGCTCACCGCGTGGCTCCTGCTCGGAAAGCCCGACATCGGCATGACGCTCAACGGCTGCCTCGCCGGACTTGTCGGGATCACCGCGTCGGCGGCTTACACCAACGTGCTGTGCTCCGCGATCATCGGTGCGATCGCCGGCGTGCTCGTGGTCTACTCCGTGATCTTCTTCGACAGGATCAGGGTCGACGATCCGGTGGGCGCGACCAGCGTCCATCTCGTGTGCGGCATCTTCGGTACGCTGTGCGTGGGCCTGTTCACGACGACAGACCTTTCAACCTCGGTGCTGACGGGTCCGTACGGCACGGCAGCCTGCGGAGGCCCCTATGCCGGGCTCTTCTTCGGCGGCGGCACGAAGCAACTCGTGGCCCAACTCGTGGGCGTGGTGGTGGTTGGAGCCTACGTGTCGGTCGTGTCGTCGATCGTGTGGCTCGTCCTCAAGGCCGTCGTCGGCCTTCGCGTCTCCCCGCATGAAGAGATCGAGGGGCTCGATATCGGCGAGCACGGCAACGAGGCCTACCACGGCTTCGTCATGGTTCGCACCGAGTAGTACCGTCCAGAAGGATGCCCCAACGGCTTGGGTGGGCACTCCGCCTAGCTCACCCAGGCCGGGGCATTCTGGCTTCACGCCCGCCGGGCCATCCATGGCCCCGGCGGGCTTGGGCATTCGAGCCGCAGCCAAGGTGCGGCTCGAATGCCGGCGGCCGCACGTCCCGGCGGCCGTGGGCACGACCGCAGGTCGTGCCGAGGCACCGCGGCGGCTGCGCCGCCTGTGTCCCCTGAGCATTCGGTAGTGCGATCGTAGGACAGGCTTCAGCCTGTCTTGTGCTGTCTTGTGCTATTGATTCGCCCCATGTCTCTCCCCTGACGCTCGGCTACGATGGAATTCCGCCACCGGGACTCCACCCCATGAAACTCATCATCGCGATCATCCAGCCCAACAAGCTCGAGGCCGTCAAGCAGGCGCTCTCCGACGTGGAGGTGTTCCGGCTCACCGTGCTCGACGTGCAGGGCTTCGGCCGGCAGCGCGGGCATGCCGAGGCCTATCGCGGCCACGAGATCGCCGTCAACCTGCTGCGGAAGGTGCAGCTACAGATCGCCGTCAACGACGACTTCGTCGAGCCCACGATCGCCGCCATCGTGAAGGGCGGCCGGTCGGGCGAGGAGGGCGAGATCGGCGACGGCAAGATCTTCGTACTCCCCATGGACGAATGCGTCCGCATCCGCACCGGCGAACGCGGTAAAGAAGCGATATAGTTTTGGGTTGATCGATCTGGTGAATGGTCGCGCGCCGGCTTCGGGCTCCCCATATCCCGTCGCCGGACGCTCGCTGCGCCCATCC
>RFPF01000234.1 GCA_009926295.1 Planctomycetia bacterium | reverse complement strand
ATCGTCGACCCCATCGACGGCACCAAGTCGTTCATCCGCGGGGTGCCGCTCTGGGCCACGCTCGTGGCGTGCCGCCATGCCGGCCGCGGCGTGGCGGGGGTGATCTCGATCCCGGCCCTCGGGGAGACGGTGTACGCCTCGGCCGGCGGCGGTGCCTGGCACGTGCGCGACGGCAGCCCCGCGGTGCCCGCGCGGGTGTCGACGCGGGGGGCGCTGGCGGAGGGGCTGTGCTGCTCCAGCGACTTCACCTCGTTCTCCCGTCGCCCCGACGCCGCGGCGGGCACGCGGTCGCGCGAGCGGGTGGAGTCCGCCTGCGGCGTGATCCGCACCTGGGGCGACGGCTACGGCTACCTGCTCGTCGCGACGGGCAGGGCCGACGTCATGATCGACCCGCTGATGAACTCGTGGGATGCCGCGGCCGTCGAGACGGTGATCGTGGAGGCCGGCGGAATGTTCACCGACTGGCAGGGCCGCCAGCGGATCGACTCCGGCGACGGCCTGGCCACCAACGGCAGGCTGCACGAGGCCGCGCTCGGGCTCTTGCGGATCTGACGCGATCCAGTATTCTTTGCGTGGCAGGCAGAGCCTTTCCACCAGCACTTTTCAGGCATACATCGTGGCACGTTCCTGTGAGGTTTGCGGCAAGGGTTTTTCGATGGGCAACACCGTCACCCTGCGCGGCAAGGCGAAGTATCTCGGCGGCGTCGGCACGAAGGTCACGGGCATCTCCCGGCGCAAGTTCAAGCCGAACCTGCAGCGGCTGCGGATCACCACCGGGCGGGGCACCAGCACAACGGCCCTCGTGTGCACGCAGTGCATCAAGGGCGGAAAAGTGACCAAGCTCGTCAAGCAGGCGCCGTTCCGGCTGCCCAAGGTCGAGAAGGCGAAGGCGGCCGCCGAAGAGGTGGTGCCGTCGGGTCCGCGCGCCCGCCCCTAGACGGCCCGCGCGAGGAGGCTTCACCCGCCATGACGCTCGCCCGGCAGGATGTCGCCAAGGTCGCGATGCTCGCGCGGCTCGAGCTCTCCGACGCCGAACTCGACACCATGACGAGCGAGCTTTCCAAGATCGTGGGCTTCGTGTCGCTGCTCGACGAGCTCGACACCGCGGCGGTGCCGCCGCTCGCCCATCCGCTCGACACGCAGAACGTGTTTCGTGACGACGAGCCTGCCCCGTCGCTCACCACGGCCGCCGCCCTCCAGTCGGCGCCCCGCCACGACGGCGAGTTTTTCCTCGTGCCCGCCGTCCTCGGCGAGTCGGGGGCGGCCTGATCCGCCACTCCGCCCATGCAGCCCGCCGACCTCTCCGCCACTGACATCGTCGCCGCGATCCGGCAGGGCGACCTCACGGCGGTGCAGTGTGTCGAGGCCTTCCTCGACCGCATCGCCCGGCTCGATGGCTCGCTGAACGCCTTCCTGCACGTCGACCGAGACGGCGCCCTGGCGACGGCGGCGGCGATCGACGCCCGGCGCAAGGCGGGCCGCCCGCTCGGGGCCCTCGCGGGCCTGCCGGTGGCGGTGAAGGACGCCCTCTGCACCGCGGATCTCCCCACGACCTGCGCTTCGAGGATGCTCGCGGGCTTCCGCCCGCCGTACGACGCCGACACGGTGGTCCGACTGCGTGCCGCCGATGCCGTGATCGTCGGCAAGACCAACATGGACGAGTTCGCCATGGGCGGATCGAACGAAAATTCCGCCTTCGGCCCGGTGCGCAACCCGTGGGATCCCGCCCGCGCCCCCGGCGGCTCGAGCGGCGGATCGGCCGCCTGCGTCGCCGCCGACATGGCCCCGGTCGCCATCGGTTCCGACACCGGCGGCTCCATCCGCCAGCCGGCCGGCCTGTGCGGCATCACCGGCCTCAAGCCCACGTACGGGCGCGTGAGCCGCCGCGGGCTCGTGGCCTTCGCGTCCAGCCTCGACCAGATCGGGCCGATGGCCCGCAGCGCCGCCGATTGCGCACTCGTTTTGGAGACGATCGCCGGACACGACCCCGGCGACTCGACGTCGCTGGCCGACGTCGTGCCGCGGTACACCGAACTCCTCGAGCAGCCGCTCACCGGCCTGCGCATCGGCCGCGTGCGCGACCACTACGCCGACGGGCTCGATCCCGAGGTCCGCAGGGGCGTCGACGAGGCGTTTGCCGTGTTCGAGGCCGCCGGCGCGACGGTGCACGACGTGGAACTGCCGCACGCGAAGTACGGCGTCGCGACCTACTACCTCATCGCACCGTGCGAGGCGTCGAGCAACCTCGCGCGGTACGACGGAGCCCACTATGGCCACAGGGCGAAGCCCGGGGAGGGCCACCGGGCGGAGTCCGGGGGCAGGCGTTTCGAGTCGCCGCTCGTGGAGATGTATTGCCGCAGCCGGGGCGAGGGCTTCGGGCCCGAAGTGAAGCGCCGGATCATGCTGGGCACCTACGCCCTCTCGGCGGGGTATTACGACGCCTACTACGCCAAGGCCCTCAAGGTGCGGCGGCTCATCCGGCAGGATTACCTCGACGCCTTCCAGAAGGTCGACCTCATCGGCGGCCCGGTCTCGGCCACGCCCGCCTTCAGGCTCGGGGAGAAGACGGGTGACCCGCTGGCGATGTATCTCGTCGATCTGTACACGGTCGCCACCAACCTTGCCGGCGTCGGCGGGATCTCGTTTCCGTGCGGGTTTACGAAGGGGGGGCTGCCGATCGGCTTCCAACTGCAGGGCCCGGCCCTCGCCGAGCCGCTCCTGCTGCGGGCCGCCGACCGCTTCCAGCGACTCACGGAGTGGCACGTCCGTCGTCCGGAGCGGATCGCATGACGGCTTCCGCCGCCACGTCCGAGCCCTACACGACCGTCATCGGCCTGGAGGTGCACGTCCAGCTGCAGACGCGGACGAAGCTTTTCTGCGGCTGCTCGACGAGGTTCGGGGCGGCCCCCAACACGCAGGTCTGCCCGGTGTGCCTCGGCCTGCCCGGCTCGCTGCCGGTGATGAACCGCACCGCCTTCACGCTGGCGCTCAAGGCGGCCCTGGCGCTCGGGTGCCGCATCGCGGCGTTCACCAAGTGGGACCGCAAGAACTACTTCTATCCCGACCTCCCCAAGGGCTACCAGATCAGCCAGTACGACCTGCCCTTCTCATCCGACGGCCACCTCGAGGTGACCGACCCGAAGGGCGGCTTCGTGCGGAACGTCGGCATCGTGCGCGTGCACCTCGAGGAGGACGCGGGCAAGAGCATGCACGACGAGGCCGCCGGCACGGCCGACAGCCGAATCGACCTGAATCGCGCCGGCACGCCGCTGTGCGAGATCGTCACCCAGCCCGACCTGCGCTCGCCGCAGGAGGCGCGTGCCTGGCTCAACGAGCTGAAGCTCCTCCTCGTCTACCTGGGAGTCAGCGACTGCAACATGCAGGAGGGGAGCCTGAGGGTTGACGCCAACGTCAACCTGCACATCCCGCAGCCCGACGGCCGCATCGCCAAGACGCCGATCGTCGAGATCAAGAACATGAACTCGTTCCGCTCGGTCGAACGGGCTCTTGCGTACGAGGCCGTGCGCCAGTACGACGAATGGCAGGCCACCAAGGCCGAACTCGGGACGACTCCCAAGCAGACCCGCGGCTGGGACGATCCCGCGGGGGTCACCCGCGCGCAGCGACACAAGGAAGAGTCGAGCGACTACCGCTACTTTCCCGACCCCGACCTCGTGCCGGTGACGGTCGACGAGCGGCAGCTGGCGGAGGTTCGGGCTTCGATGGGCGAGCCGCCCGCGGTGCTGCGGGGAACACTCGCGGCCAAGTGGCGGATTTCGCCCTACGACGCCGACGTGCTCGTCAACCAGGGCCGCGACATCGTGGCCTACTTCGAGGACGTGGCCACGCGGGTCGGCGAGGGGAAAGTGGCGAGCAACTGGCTGCAGCAGGACGTGCTGCGGACGCTCAACGAACGCGGCGAGTCGATCGATGCGTTCCCGGTCCGGCCCGAGGCGCTCGCCGACCTCATCGGACGCGTCCAGAAGGGGGAGTTCGACACCAGCCGCGGCCGGGAGATCTTCGCCGAGATGCTGGCGTCCGGCCGGAGCGTGGCGGACGTGGTGGCGTCGCTCGGGATCGCCGTCGTGGACGACGCCGATCTCGTCGCGCTGTGCCGGGAACTGCTCGCCGAGAACCCGAAGATCGTGGCGGACGTGCGGGGGGGCAAGGAGCAGGCGGCGGCGGGCCTGATCGGGCAGGCGAAGAAGAAAAACCCGAACGTCAATCCGGCCAAGGTGAGGCAGACCTGCCTCGAATTGATTCGGGCGATGTAGAACCCCGCCACGAAATCACTTCACCCAAATGAACGATTTTGCTTGGGTTCACAATGCAAAACATTCGATTTAATCGACGATTTTTATGGATTCAATCGCACGCATTGTTACTCAACAACTTACGTCGCTACGCGAACCCCAACCCGCACTCGTACTGACTGGACCAAGAGCCACCGGGAAGACCCATCTCGCCCAAACCTCCTTTCCTTCGTATCGTCACGTCACTCTGGCTCTCCCCAGCGATACCGCGATCGCTCAACTGGACCCCGCAGCCTTCCTTGCCGCCCATCCCGGTCCAACCGTCATAGACGACGCGCACCTGGCACCGCGGCTGCTCAATCACCTCGCGCGGGCCATGGCCGACCGGCCGACCGCCCAGGCGAGGTTCGTGCTCGTCGGGTCCCGGCCACGCCTCCTCGAGGCCGCCGCAACCGCGGCGTTCCGCGGCGAGGTCCGGGTGATCCGCATCGACGGCCTCTGCCACGCCGAGGCGACGGCGGCGAACCCGGCTTTGACGCTCGGGGAGCGGCTGCTGCGGGGGGGGTACCCGGCGCTGTACGCCGCGCCACACCGCGACATCGGAGAGTTCATGCGCGGACTGGTCGCAGATCATCTCGCCCACGACCTGCCCGAGCAGATCCGCGTCGACAGCGTCCATGCATTCGAGCGGTTCCTGCGGGCGGCCGCGTTCCGCTCCGGACGGCTGCTCAACAAGGCGGAACTCGCCCGCGAGATCGGCATCGTGCCCTCGACCGCCGCGATCTGGCTCGACTCGCTCGTCGAGGCGGGAATCGTCGCGCTCCTGCGGCCGTGGCGGCCGCCGTCCGGCAGGCCGCTCGTCAAGGCTCCGAAGCTGTATTTCCTCGATACCGGG
>RFPF01000233.1 GCA_009926295.1 Planctomycetia bacterium | reverse complement strand
CAGCCAGCCGCGCCGCCTCCGCCATGCCCACGATCCCCGGCACGTCGAGCGTGCCGCTGCGCATCCCGCGCTCCTGGCCGCCACCGTAGACGAGCGGGTCGATGCGGGTCACGCGCTCGCGCCGCCGCACGTAGAGGAAGCCCGCGCCCTTCGGCCCATGGAACTTGTGCGCGGAAAAGCTCGCAAGGTCGGCGCCGATCGCATCGACGCTCACAGGCACCCGGCCGAGCGCCTGCGCGCAGTCCACGTGGAGCACGGAGCCGACGGCGTGCACCCGGGCCGACGTCGTGGATCATGCCCGTCTCGTTGTTGGCGAGCATCACCGACACGAGGCACGTGTCGGGCCGGAGCGCGGCGGCCACGGCGTCGGGAGCCACGCGGCCGGTGCCTGGCTCGACGCCGAGCCGCGTGACCGCGAAGCCGGTCCGCTCGAGATGTTCGATCGGATCGAGCACGGCGTGATGCTCGGTGACGATAGTGACGACATGCCTGCGGTCGGGCGGCGTCCGGGCCGCCAGGCCGAGGAGCGCGAGGTTGTTGCTTTCCGTCGCGCCGCTCGTGAGCACGATCTCGCGGGCGGTCGCGTGGATCGCGCTGGCGAGCGTCTCGCGGGCGGAATCGACTCGTGCGTCGCGCTGCCGGCGTTGCCATAGTGCTCCGTGAGCCATGGCAGCATCGCCTCGAGCACGCGCGGGTCGAGGCGGGTCGTCGAATGGTTGTCGAGGTAGATCGTCACACTGCGATCTTACCGTCGCGCAGGGCGTCGAGAGCGATCTGCGACCAGGTCTCGAACCGCTCGCGGGCCGCAAGCAGCTCGGCGAGCGTCTCGAAGCCGCATTCCACGAGTTCGCTCTCCCGCGAGGCGACGTGAGGCGTCTCGAGCTCGAGGATGTGGACGACGCCGAGATGCACGCTGCCGACGGCGTTGGAGTCGTCGTTGATGAGCCCGACGCACCGGCCCTGCCACGCTCCCGCGATCACGATCTCCTCGGCGAGTTCACGCCGCATGCCGGCGTCGTACGACGTGTCGTCGCCGTGCTCGCCGTCGCAGCTGGCGATGTGACCGCCGATACCCACCGATCGCTTCGCCCGCAGCCGGGCCTCGCTCTGGCCGCCGCCGCGGGTGTAGGCGAAGTATTGCAACGCTCCGTCGGGCCCGCGGTGCGCGAGCACGCAGTAGGGAATCAGCTGCTTGAACGAGGGGTCTTCCTCGACGCGCGCCCGCGGCCGCCACGACGTGTGCCGCGGGTCGAGGAGCGCGGGCAGGTAGGCCGCCACGTCGCCGCAGAAGCCCTGGAACGCACCGACGGCGTCGAACAACGACCGTGGCACCACGAGCACGTCTTCTTGGGGAATGGAGGACATCACATCACCAGCATCGCGTCGCCGTAGCTCAGAAACCGATATCGCTCGCGGATCGCCTCGGCATAGGCCCGCTGGATCAGCTCCCGCGAGGCGAACGTGCTCACGAGCACCAGCAGCGTTGTCCGCGGCATGTGGAAATTCGTCAACAGGCAGTTCACCGCCCGGAATGAAAACCCCGGCTTGATGAACAGATCGGTCGGCCCCGACCAGGCCGAGGCGACGCCGGACCGGGCCGCCGTCTCCAGCGTGCGCATCGCCGTCGTGCCCACCGCCACCACGCGGCGGCCCCGCTCCCGGGCGTCGCGCACCGCCGCGGCCGTCGCCTCCGGGCACGCGCACCACTCGGTGTGCATCGGATGGTCGTCGAGCCGCTCCGCGGTGATCGGCCGAAACGTGTCGATGCCCACGTGGAGCGTGACATCGGCCCGGCCGACACCGCGGGCGGAGAGCGTTGCGAGCAATTCCGGCGTGAAGTGGAGGCCGGCGGTCGGCGCCGCGGCCGAGCCAGATGTCCGGGCGAACACGGTCTGGTAGCGTTCGAGGTCGCCCTCCTGTTCCTCGCCGCCGCGGATGTAGCCGGGCAGGGGTACGCGGCCCACGCGGTCGAGCAGCTCTTCCGCCGGCTCGGCACGCGACGGCCGCACGAGCCACGTTCCGCCGGCCCCGCGGCCGACGAGTTCGAGCGTGAGGCTCCCGTCGCCGGCGCGGTCGACGAGCACGACCGACTCGCCGATCGCCGGACGGCCGCGCGTGTGGGCGAGGATCTGCCACAGCCCCGTCGGCTCGTCCACCCGCAAAAACAAACCCTCCCACTTGCCGCCCGTGGCCACGCGCCGGCCGATGAGCCGGGCCGGCACCACCCGCGTGTCGTTCACGACGACGAGATCCCCCGGCGCGAGAACGTCCGGCAGATCACGGATGCGGCGGTGGTGCAGCTGGCCCGTCGCCCGGTCCACGACGAGCAGCCGCGCGGCCGCGCGGTCGGCGAGCGCTTCCTGGGCGATGAGCTCGGGCGGCAGATCGTAGTCGTAGAGGTCGGCGTCAGACACGCCGTCAATCGTAGCGGGAACGCGTGGTAGAGTGAGGCGATGGACGGGCCCACGAGCATCCACACGAGCGTCCTGCCGGCGGAAGTGATGTCGTTCCTCGCCGTGAGGCGGGGCATGCGCGTCGTCGACGGCACGCTCGGCGGCGGGGGCCACACGCGGCTCCTCGCCGAGGCGGTCGGGCCGGAGGGACTCGTGATCGCGATCGACCGCGATCCGGCCGCGATCGACCGCGGTGCCCGCGAGCTCGCCGGCCTGCCCGTGCGGTTCGCGCAGGCCAACTACTGCGACCTTCCCGAGGTGCTCGACGCGCTCTCCATCGACGCCGTCGATGCCGTGCTCCTCGACATCGGCCTGTCGAGCGACCAGCTCGCCGACCGCGACCGCGGTTTTTCATTCGATGCGGACGGTCCGCTCGACCTGCGGTTCGACCCGACTGAGGGCGAGCCCGCGTGGCGGATCGTGAACCGGATGAAGCCCGAGAGCCTCGCCGACATCATTTACGAGTTCGGCGAGGAGCGGCACAGCCGGCGGATCGCCCGCAGGATCGCGGCCGTGCGCGAGAAGGAACCGATCCATTCGGCCCGCGAGTTCGCCCGGCTCGTGGTGTCGGCGATCCCGCGCCAACACCCGCCGCCGCGCATTCATCCGGCGACGCGCACGTTTCAGGCGCTGCGGATCGCCGTCAATCAGGAACTCAAGTCGCTGCGGATCGCCCTCGAACGGATCCCGCAGCGGCTCGTGCCAGGCGGTCGCCTGGCGGTGATCTCGTTCCACTCGCTGGAGGATCGGCTCGTAAAGCAGGCTTTCCGCAACGCGCAGGTCTGGGACTGCCTCACCCGGTCGCCCGTCGAGGCGGGGCCCGAGGAGCTCGCCGCGAACCCCCGCAGCCGGTCGGCCAAACTCCGCGTCGCCCGCCGCCAGGCCGCGTTTTCGGCCTCCTGAACGATCTGGCGGCAGGCGGGGCGATTCACGAGAATCCCGCCCCCCTTTCAGGCCTCGGCCCAGCGTCGGCCGGTGAGCGATCGATGGGACGCGAAACAAAATTTCTGTTGGCCGTCCTCGGCGTGCTCGCGGGCGCGTTCCTCGGCGTCCTTTCGATGAAGCTCCTCATCCCTCGGCCACCGGCCGGGGCCGGGCCCGACGTCGACGCGCAGGAGTCCGTCGCGGTGCGTCACGACATCGTGGAGCCGCCGGCGTTGGCGCCGCTCGCCGCCGCGGCGACTTCTCCGGGACGCCCGGAACGTCGCGATCCGTTCGTGGCCCGGGCCGCATACGAGCCGCCGGCGGACGCCGATCCATCTCCGCCGACCACGGACGCGTCCGGCCCGGAGCACCGGCCTGCGGCGGGCGAGGATCCGGAGGAATCTCGGCCACCCGGCGGAATTTCCCCGCGCTCCGCAGAGCTCGTGGCCTCGCCCATCACCGGCGCCCACGTGACCGTGGCGGGCGACACGTGGTGGTCGATCGCCGAGCGGGCCTACGGCGACGGACGACTCTACCGCGCGCTCTACGCCTGGAACCGCCGCCTCGACCCGCGCGTGTCCTCGGCGCCGGGCACGCGGCTCGACATTCCGCCCCGGTCGAAACTTGCCGCCGCCTGGCCGCAGCTCGTGCCGGGTGAATGACGCCGGATCGCACGAGCAGCCCGATCGCCGGCGCCCACCCCGGAGCCCCGCGAGGCGGCTGCAGACCGCCGGACGATGGGTGAACCGAGGGCTGGAAGGCGGGCAACCCGGGCAGGCTGCCGACCCACGGCGGAGACACTGGGAGCGCCCGGCTCCCGCAGCGGAGCGGTCTGGGCGATCCGGGAAGCCGGCGCAGTGTCCCGGCCGCGACGACGCGGAAACGTGTCGAGTCGCACCGCCCGCCGGGCCGATCCTTTTTCCGGCCCGCACCGTGGGCTCGCTCTGCGAGGGATCGCCCGTGGCATACGACATCGCCGTCGTCATCTCGACGTTCGAGAGGCCGGATCATCTCGAGCGGTGCCTGGCCTCCCTCGAGGTGCAGCGGGGTGTCGCGGGCCGCTTCGAGGTGGTCGTGGTCGACGACGGGTCACGCGACGACACCCTCCAGCGCGTCGAGGCCATCGCTCGGAGGGCCGGCTTTCCCCTGCGTTACACCACGCACCCGCACCACGGCTTCCGGCTGGCCCGCTGCCGTAACGCCGGAATCGCCGCCTCCTCGGCCGAATACCTGCTGTTCACGGACGGCGATTGCGTGCTGCCACCCGACCATCTGCTGATCCACCTGCAGGAACGACGGGCCGGCTTCGTCGCCGCCGGCGGCTGCGTGCGGATCGACCGGCGGGGCTCCGCGCTCGTGACGCACGACCTGATCCGTCTGGGAGACGTGACGCGGCTCGTGCCGCACTCCGAACTCGCCAGGCTGCGCCGCAAGGCCCTGCGCGGGGCCGTGTATCGGCTGCTCCGCGTGCCGATGCGGCCGCGGCTTTCGGGCAGCAACATCGGTGCCTGGCGGACCGACCTCGAGCGCATCAACGGCTTCGACGAAGGTTTCGTCGGCTGGGGCCTCGAGGACGTCGATCTGCAGCGGCGGCTCGCGTGCATCGGGGTGCGTGTCCGCCCGATCATGCACCGCACGGCCGTGGTGCACATGTGGCACGAGCCGGCCCCGTCGTTCGCCCGCAACGGCGTCGGCACGGTGAACGAACGCTACTTCCTCCGGCCCGACTGGACCGCGTTCTGCGTCGACGGGCTCGTCAAAGAGGCCGATGCGGCGGTCATC
>RFPF01000232.1 GCA_009926295.1 Planctomycetia bacterium | reverse complement strand
CGAGCGGTCAGACCAAGACAAGTGCTTCGTGGGCACGCGTCCACAGTTGACGTACGGCGAAGCCGCGGAAACGGTGAAGAGCCGCTGCCGTTCCCTCGCATACCAAAACAACTCCGGCGAAACATTGAATGTGTGAACTCCTCGGGCTCGCGTTCAACAAGCCCGTGTCGCCCGGGCTCTCGTTCCGGGGGTTTCGGCACCGCGGACGCCGCAATCGCGACGGCTGGGGCCTGGCCGCGATCACCGCGAACAAGGCCACGATCCACAAGGAGCCGATCAATGCCGAGGAGAGCGAAGCAGCCGCCACGCTCCCCGACCGCGACCCGCTCAGCGCGCCGCTCTTCATCGGCCACGTGCGGGCGGCCAGTCGCGGCAGCGTGAGCCGGGCCAACACGCACCCCTTCTCCCGGCCGCTCGGCAACGGCACGTTTACGTTTGCCCACAACGGCACGCTCGACATGCCGCGGCTGAAGAAGACGGTTGGCCCCGGGTTCACGCCCGAGGGGCAGACCGACTCGGAACTCGCGATGCTTGCCGTGCTCACCTGGCTGGGCGGCGAGCGGGCCACCCGTGAGCGTGGAGCGTCGGCCGCCGACCCGCTCTCCGACTACGCGGCCCTGGAGGAGTTCCTGCAGAACCTCAACTTGCTCGGCCCACTCAACCTGCTCTTCTCCGATGGCCGTCGGCTGTTCAGCTACCACGACTCCGACGGCTACAACGGCCTCGCATGGACGCGTCGCGAAGCACCCTTCTGCCGCGTGAGCCTGCGGGACGAAGACTGGGAGGCTGATCTCGACGAGGAGAAGGAGCCAGACCAGCGGGGCTACGTGATCGCCTCGCGGCCGCTCACCGACGGCGAGCCGTGGACGGCGTGTCGCCCAGGACGGCTGCTCGTGATCGAGCGGGGCACGGTCGTGTTCGGCCGATAGCAGCCCTGCCGCCGCTCAGATCCGCGGGCGGTTGATCGCCCGCAGGCCGGCGATCAGGACGATCGCTCCCACCGTCGCCGTGATGAGGCTGCCGAGCAGGCCGGTTGCAGACAGCCCGAGCAGGCCGAACAAAAACCCGCCGAGGATCGAGCCAATCACGCCCATGATCAGGTCGCCCAAGAGCCCCGACCCGCTCCCCTTCATGATCTGGCTCGCAAGCCAGCCAGCCGCCAGCCCGATCAACAAAAACCAGAAGAAATCCATGACGACAGCCCAGCGGGGACGTGAGTGACACGCATCATCGTACCACCGAGCCTACGCGCCCGGCCATGATCCGGTGGTAGCCCGGCCAGGGCTACACTCATTCTTCATGGAGACGTTCCGCCTGCTCCTCTTCACGACGATCTGGACGGCCATCTGGGCGGCGCCACTGCCCAAGCTCTCCCGCCGCGTCGAACTCATCGCCGGGCTGATTCCGTTCGCATTCTTCGGCCTGCGGGTGTTCGGAGCCTGCTTCATCGGCGTGCCAGCCGACGATCCCGTGCGGATGGCTGTCGCGCCGCTCGTGGACTGGGTGAACGGGGCGAAGGGCCCGGTGCCCTTTCAGTGGGTGCTCGACTGCACCGTGGCGATCGGCCTCGTGTGGTTCGCGTCGATTGCGAACATCCCGAGGCGGCGGCGGCTGGCCACGATCTGGGTCATGCCCGCCGTGGCCCTCGCCAGTCTCGCCTACGCGCACTGGCGGCTATAATCCTCGTGTCGTTCCCCGGTGACGGCCGGGGAGATAACCGCCTGGCGGCGATCTCGCAGTGATCGCGACGGCTGGGATTCCTTTCGCGAAAGGAGGTGGTCTAGTGACGCAAGACTGTACAGGAGGGCTGCGCCGATAGCGGCGAGTCGACGGGCCTGCCGTTGATGCAGCCCACCAAATGGTTCCTACGGCTGCCGCCCCGCGAGGGGCGGCAGCTTTTTTTCGGCGAGCACTTTCGCCCGGCGCACACGTCGCAGTACCCCCGACAGGGATCGAACCTGTGACCTACGGTTTAGGAAACCGTCGCTCTATCCACTGAGCTACGGGGGCGCGGGGCCTGCGGCCGCCTCGCAACAATCATACACGCCCCGATCTGCCGGTCGCAGGTCCGCGAACAAAGTGGCCAGGACATTCCGGGCGGCCGCAGACGGCTAGGCGGCCTTCGTGCCGGGCTGTCCCTGCTGGGCCTTGTAGAGATACGGATTCATCGTCGGGTCGTTGTACATCTTCATCTGGCGGAACACGCGCAGCGGACGCTGGCCTGCAAAGATCTCGCCGAGCAGGCGGTCGAGGGCCTCGATGAGATGCTTCCGCTGCGTGTCGAGCACCACCATCCGCGCGGCCGCCTTCTCGCGGTGCTCTGGAGTCGCGTCGGCCCGCTCGATCTGCTCGAGCATGTGGAAGCGGCGGAGTTCCAAAATCGACAGCCGGTCGATCGCGGCGCCGGGCGTCTCGGTGGCGGCCGGGGCGTTCGGACCCGCCTCGACGCCGCGCCGGGCAAGCTCCTCGATCAGGAAATCGTCGACCTTCTCGATCGCGTCGTTGCGGGCCTGGTTGTACTTGTCGATCGCCCGCTTCACCTGAGCGATCCTGGCGTCGGTGACCTCGGGCGAACGGGCGATGTCTTCCTCGTGCCAGAGGAGGAAGTTGAACCGGTGCAGATCGCAGACCTTGCCTGCGAGCCCCGTCTCGGCGTGGGCCGGGTCCACCTCGTGCCAGTGGGCGACGAGCCGCTCGAGGAGGGCGTCGATCGCGGCGGTGGTCATCGGGGCGGTGGATGTGGGCATCGCTCGGGTCTCCGGAAAGGGTGAAAACGGTTGGTCGGTGAAAACAAAAACGGTCAGGCGGCCTGGCGGATCACGAGGCACAGGTTCGCACCTCCGAAGCCGAACGAATTGCTCGCGGTGACGCGCACGCGATGCGGCCGGGCCGTGTGCGGCACGTGGTCGAGCGCACACGCCGGATCGACGGCATCGAGGTTGATGGTCGGCGGAACGGCCTGGCGATGGATCGCCGCCAGGCAGGCGACGGCCTCGAACGCGGCGGCTCCGCTCACGAGATGCCCCGACATGCTCTTCGTCGAGCTCACCGGGATCGCGACGGCGGCCGAACCGAACGCCTGCCGGATCGCCCCCGCCTCGGCTGCATCGCCCACGGGCGTGCCGGCGGCGTGCGCGTTGACGTAGTCCACGTCGGCCGGCCTGATGCCGGCGTCGGCGAGCGCGAGCCCGATCGCCCGCGTCGCCTGCCCTGGATCGCTGCAGGGCGTGACCATGTGGTGGGCGTCGCTCGACATGCCGACTCCCGCGACCATGCCGTAGATGGTTCCGGTGCCACGCCCCGGCGCCGACTCGCGCTCGAGCACGAGGAACGCACCCCCTTCGGCCATCACGAAGCCATCGCGGTCGCGATCGAACGGCCGCGAGGCCTTTGCCGGGTCGTCACTGCGGCGCGAGAGCGCGCGAAGGTTGTAGAAGGCCGCGATCGCCGTCGGGCTCAGGATGTCGCAACCGCCCACGAGACAGGCATCGACCCGGCCAGCGGCGAGCCACGCGCGGCCGAGGGCGATCGCATAGCCGCTCGATGCACAGGCCGCGGCGACCGTGACGGCAGGACCCGCGATGCCGAGCCGCCGCGCCATCCGCTGCACGAGCGCCTCGTCGCGCCGCGGCTCGAGCACCCGCGTGCCACCAGCCAGGAAATCGAGCTCCCAGGTCTTGAGCTGCTCGGCCCCGACACCGAGCACGAGACCGATCCGCTCGGGCGCTACCGAGCCCACCAGCCCGGCATCGGCCAGCGCGAGCGCCGCCGGCGAGAGACACAGCTGCTCGAGGCGGTCGAGCGCGGCGAACTCGTCGACCGCCGAGCCCCCGGGAATCGGGATCGATGTGACCGGACCGGCGAACTGCCGGGCCTCGCGGGCGCCGCTCGCGGCGGCGATCTCCCGGATGCCCGAACGCCCTGCGAGCAGGCTGTCGGCCACGTCGGCGAACGACGAGCCGAGCGGCGAGACGACGCCGAGGCCGGTGATCGCCACGGGTTTTCCCGGCGCGGCCATGATGCTCATCACGCCGCCTCCCGCAGGGTGGCGCGGAACGCCCCGTTGGCCACGGCCGGCGCCGCGATCCGGATCTCGGTGCCCCACGGGCAGACGTGCGACCAGGATGCGATGACGCCGCCGGCCGCACAGAGCCCGAGCGCCGCGGCGAACGTGGCGAGGCCGGAGCCGGTGGCCACGCGTGAATCGCCGTCCTGCGCCGCGACGGCCCGCTGCTCGCCGGCTCGCAGTGTGAACGTGAGGCCCGCGGGCTCCGCACCCGCGTACGGCGCGAGCGCGAAGGCGAGCGCGCGGCAGAGGGGATCGTTCGTCGGGTGGCCGGATGCATCGAGCACGGGCTCCTCGTCCCACTCCGTCAGCACGAGCCAGATCCGGTCGCAGCCAGCCGTCGGCACGAGCGAGAGTGCGGCGAAGAGCCCCTCGGAAAGCGCCTCGGGCCCGCCGCTCGTGCCCAGATTCAATCCGTGCATGCCCAGCGCCACGCTCACGGCGCTGGCGAGCGCGTGGAGCGAGCACTGCGGGACGACGTGCGGCGAGACGGCGACGCCGCCGGCCGTCGCAACCTGGGCGAGCGTCTGGGCGGCGGTGATCCGGCCCGCGAGCCGCGGGGCGGCGATCACGCCGTCACGGGCAAGCGACGGCGGCGGCTCCCGGCCGGCGAGCGCCTCGAGCACGGCCCGCACGCCGACGACGGTGTGCTCGTCGCAGTGGCGCAGGAAACGCGGCGGCAGGGCCGGGGCGCCGGCCGGCACGGGCGCATCGCGCAGGGCGCGGATTTCCGAGAGCGGCACTTCGACGACGGCGTGTGTCTGGAGGACGCAGACGGGCTCGGCGGGGCGCTCGAACGATAGCGTGTGCATCGCGCCCGCGGCTCCGTTCAGGCGGCCTGCTTGCCGGCCTTCGCGGCGATCTTGGCCTGGAGCATCGTGAGCAGGTCGCCCACGGTGGCGATCCCCTCGAGGAGTTCCGTCTCGATCTGGATGCCGAAACGGCTCTCGATGTGGAGGACCAGCCCAGCCATGTCGAGGGAGTCGAGGTTCAGCCCCTCGCGAAGCGAAGTCGAGTCTTCGAGCGTCGGGTAGGATTCACCCGTCTCCTTTTCGAGGAGTTCGAGCACGATCGCCGACAGTTCCTTGCGGTCC
>RFPF01000231.1 GCA_009926295.1 Planctomycetia bacterium | reverse complement strand
CGGATCACGCCCTCGCCGAGTTCGACGGCGCCGGCGGGGCCCACGAGCACGCAGCCCGGCGTGCCCGAGATCCTGCCACTGGGCCGCACCGGCAGATCGATGCCCATCGAGATGCCGTCGGTGAATGCGAGCTCCACCTGGGAAGCCTTGCGAGTGGGGCCCAGCACCCGCACCGTGGGCAGCATTTTTCGCTTGGGGCCGACCACCATCACGGTTTGCTCGGCGGCGTAGAAGCCGTCCTGGTACAGATTCTTGTGCGGAGTGAGTTTCGCGCCCGGGCCGAAGAGTTTCTCGACGTGCTCGTCGGTGAGGTGGCAATGGCGGGCTGAAATGCTCACGACCAGCTTCGGTTCGGCAGCCCGGCCGCCGTCACGAGCAGCCTGCGAGGGGGGCGTTCCGTGGGACCGCAGGACGATCTCGCGGACGATCCGCTCGACGCTCGTGCGGTCGAGGCCGGCGGGCAGGCCAGGAAAGGGGAGGCTTGAGGAAGACGAGGTGGTGATCATGGCGGGCTCACGCGGGACGGGTGCGATGAGGAACGCCGTGCGCAGCGTCGTCCGCGTCGGGCACCCTGGTGATGACGAGCTGCGCACCGGCCTTGGCGATCGCGTCTCGCCAGGCGGGAGAGAGGCCGTCGTCGGAGACGAACACGTTGATCGAAGAGAGGCCCGACACGAGCGTGAGGCTCTTGCGGCCGAATTTCGAGCTGTCGGCCACGACGATCACGCGGCCGGCGGCCTTGAGCATCGCCTGCTCGGTCTCGGCGAGGAGCAGGTGGGCGTTGAAGAGCCCCTCTTCCGAGATGCCGGCGGCGGAGAGCACCGTCGTCGTGACGTGGAGCCGGCCGAGCAGCTCGTTGGCGTAGGGACCGAGGCACACGCCCGTGCGGGGTGACACGTATCCCCCGAGCAGCACGAGGTCGGTGCGGGCTTCCGAGGCGAAGAGGTTTGCAACCGGCAGGCTGTTCGTGACGACCTGAAGGGAGCGGCCCACGAGCAGCCTGGCCACTTCGTAGGTCGTGGTGCCGCCGTCGAGGAGCACGGTCTCGCCGTCATTGATGACCTCGGCGGCCTTGGCGGCGATCGCCCGCTTGGCCGCCCAATTGGCGGGCTGGCGCTCGTCGAACTCCGCGAGCCGGGGCATGCCACCCGAGTAGAGGACGCCGCCATGCGTGCGCTTCGCCGATCCCTGCTCCTCGAGTGCGTCGAGATCGCGGCGGACCGTCGATTCGGAGACGCCCAGCTCGCGCACGAGCTCTTCGAGCGCGGCGAATCCGCGGATTCGGATCAGGTCGAGGAGACGGCTGCGTCGTTCGTGGTTTTGCACGGCTTTTACTGCATGCCCAGACCGCATTATGGCATAAATCCGACTGAATTCAACCATAAAATGATTGATCGCAGTCTTGTTTTGGTGGTTTGCTAGGTTGCAAAGCGTCGGATTATGCCCAAATTCATCAATGGCAAGAACTTGTGTCGACTGGGTAGAGTCTGCGGGCGCTCGAAAGCATAGGTCACGATTTCGGCCGATGAAGGAATGCCTTGGACCTCTTCAGGCTTGAATTACCCGCTGCTGGATTTCCGGCATCGCCCTGCCCGGGCATGGCCATCGATCGGGCGTACGTTCCCCGAGACGCCGAGGGCGTGCACCGCTTGATGGCCGCGTGTGCGGAAGACACGCTGAAAGCGGCACCGTTCCCGACCGCCGCCGGGGTGCTGGCCGAGATGCAGGGACGCCCGGGAAGGGAGGTTTGGGCGTGGCTCGCGCGGCCGGTGGGGCCGGCCTCAACGCCAGCCGGATTGGCCATCCTCGTGGCAGCCGGGCAAAGCGCTCATCTGCGGTGGTCGATCGGCCTGCTCGTTGTAGATCCTGCCTGCCGGCGGCGCGGCGTGGGGATGTCGCTCGTGGCCACCGCCGTGCATTTTGCCGAGGTTCGCGGTGCTTCCGTCGTTCACGCTGAAACGCTCGACCGCTGGCCGGCGGCAGCCGCTTTTTGGCGGGCCGCGCGGTTGGCGGCCGAGCGGCACCTGACTAGACTTCCGGTGTCAGGAGAGAGTCGCAAGACCGCCGAAGGCTGAACGCTCAGGCAAAAGTACTGACGACACACACTGTTGGAGAGTGACGGACTCTTTCGAGGGTGCGTCCACCGAAGGGGCAACCCGCAGATAGGAGTCTGCGGCGAATCTCTCAGGTCCAAGGACAACAGGGTTCCAACGGTGCCGCCCATCGGCACCATGATCGCGGAGCCCTCGTCATGCCGGACCTCGCCCTGGATTCACGCTCGGTTGTCGGTGCCGCGGTGTCGCCCGCCCTGCCGCTCGAGCGGCTCGAGAACCCGACCGAATTCGTCGCCCGCCACGTCGGGTTTGGCGCGGCCGAAGAGCGGCACATGCTCGATTGCGTGGGTGCCACCTCCCGCGAGGCACTGCTCACCCAGATCGTGCCGGCGAGCATCGCCCGCACGGTGCCCATGCGGCTGCCGCCGGCGCTGCCCGAGACGGCTGCGCTCGCTGAACTGAAGGTGATCGCGGCCCGCAACACGGTATGCAGGAGCTTCATCGGCCAGGGCTATCACGGCACGCACACGCCGGCCGTGATCCTCCGCAACATCCTGGAAAACCCGGCCTGGTACACCGCCTACACGCCCTACCAGGCCGAGATCTCGCAGGGCCGCATGGAGGCGGTTCTCAACTTCCAGACCATGATCTGCGACCTGACGGCGATGCCGATCGCGAATGCATCGCTCCTCGACGAGGCCACGGCCGCCGCCGAGGCGATGACGCTCGCGAAGCGCGCGGCCAGGAGCCAGAGCCACACGTTCCTCGCCGACTTCCGCTGCCATCCCCAGACGCTCGAAGTGCTGCGCACCCGCGCCAAGCCGCTGGGGATCGACGTGGTCGTGGGCGACGTGGCGACCCTGCTCGAGACGCACGACTGTTTCGGCGCCCTCGTGCAGTATCCGGCCACCGACGGAGCCGTGGTCGATCACCGTGGCCTCGCCGATCGCATTCACGCGAAGCAGGCCGCCCTCTGCGTGGCCGCGGATCTGCTTTCGCTCGTGCTCCTCGTGCCGCCGGGGGAGTGGGGAGCCGACATCGTGGTCGGCACGACGCAGCGGTTCGGGATGCCGATGGGCTGCGGCGGGCCGCATGCCGCGTTTTTCGCATGTCGCGACGAGTTCAAGCGGTCGTTGCCGGGGCGGCTCGTCGGCGTGAGCATCGACGCGCACGGCAGGCCTGCCTACCGGCTCGCACTCCAGACCCGCGAGCAGCACATCCGCCGCGAGAAGGCGACGAGCAACATCTGCACCGCCCAGGTCCTGCCTGCCGTCGTGGCGAGCATGTACGCCGTGTATCACGGGCCTGCAGGGCTCGTGCGGATCGCGGAGCGAGTGGCGGCGTTCACGGCGATCCTCGCCGATGGCCTCGAGAGCCTGGGCTTCGTACTCCGTCACGTCAACGCCTTCGACACGCTCGCTGTCGAGGCGGGCGGCCGTGCCGACGACATCACGGCCCGCGCCGCCTCGGCGGGGATGAACCTGCGGCGGCTCGACGAAGCCACCATCGGGATCGCCCTCGACGAGACCACCACTCGGGCCGACATCGTCCGGCTGTGGGAGGTGTTTGCCGCTGCGGCCGGCCGCACGGCGCCGGAGTTCGCCCGATACGAAGGAGGGCTCGCGTCGCGTGTGCCCGCAACGCTGCGGCGATCGAGTGACTTCCTCACGCATCCGGTGTTCAACACGCACCACTCCGAGACGGCGATGCTCCGATACATCCGGGAGCTCTCCGATCGCGATCTCGCGCTCGACCGCACGATGATCCCGCTCGGAAGCTGCACGATGAAGCTCAATGCCACGAGCGAGATGATCCCGATCACGTGGCCTGAGTTCGCACACATCCATCCCTTCGCCCCGGCCGGGCAACGCGAAGGCTACGCGATTCTGGAGCGGCAGCTCCGCGACTGGCTGTGCGAGGCGACGGGCTATGCGGGCATCAGCCTCCAGCCCAACGCCGGGAGCCAGGGAGAGTATGCCGGGCTGCTCGTGATCAAGGCCTGGCAGGAGGCCCGCGGGCAGGGCCGGCGGAACATCTGCCTGATCCCCTCGTCGGCCCATGGCACGAATCCTGCCAGCGCCCAGATGGTGGGGATGCAGGTCGTGGTCACGGGCTGCGATGCCCATGGCAACGTCGATCTCGCCGAGCTCGAGGCCAAGTGTCGCGAGCATGCCGACACGCTCGCCGCCGTGATGATCACCTATCCGAGCACGCATGGCGTGTTCGAAACGGAGATCAAGCGGCTCTGCGAGATCGTCCATCGCCACGGCGGCCGCGTGTACATCGACGGCGCGAACATGAACGCGCTGGTGGGCGTGGCATCGCCGGGCGTCTTTGGCGGCGACGTGAGCCATCTGAATCTCCACAAGACGTTCTGCATCCCGCACGGGGGCGGCGGGCCGGGCGTGGGGCCGGTGTGCGTCGTCGAGGATCTCGTTCCTTTCCTTCCAGGGCACGAGACGGGCGGGCTCGCCCCGAGCCCGGTCGGGGCCGTATCGGCGGCTCCGCTCGGCAATGCGGCCGTGCTGCCGATCAGCTGGATGTATTGCCGGATGATGGGTGGCGAGGGGCTGAAGCGGGCCACGGAGTCGGCGATCCTCGCCGCAAACTACGTGAGCGCGCGGCTCCGCGATCATTTTCCCACGCTCTTTTCCGGCCCGGGCGGCCTCGTGGCCCACGAGTGCATCCTCGATTTGCGTCCGCTCAAAGACACGAGCGGCGTGACGGCCGAGGACGTGGCCAAGCGGCTCGTCGACTATGGCTTCCACGCCCCGACGTTGAGTTTCCCGGTGCCTGGCACGCTGATGGTGGAGCCCACGGAGAGCGAGCCGCTCGCCGAGCTCGACCGTTTCATCGAGGCGATGATCGCGATCCGGGACGAGATCCGCCGCATCGAGGCAGGGGAGTGGCCGCAGGACGACAATCCGCTGAAGCATGCCCCGCACACTGCGGGAGCGGTGGCTGCGACTGCCTGGAACCGCCCCTACACCCGCGAGGAGGCGGTGTTCCCCATCCCTGGGATCGAGCGGCACAAATACTGGCCGCCGGTCGGCCGCGTCGACAACGTCCATGGCGACCGCAACCTGTTCTGCAGTTGCGTGCCCGTTTCGGCCTGGCA
>RFPF01000024.1 GCA_009926295.1 Planctomycetia bacterium | reverse complement strand
TGATGCGGGCGCCCGCACGAAAGCCGCACGGCGCGATGATCTCGCCGTAGCGGGCCAGGAGTTCCTCGGGGCAGCGGCTGCCCACCTCCCCCGACACGGAGATGGTGGGCCGGCCCTCCTGGTAGAGGGTCGTGGTGTGGGAGTGCCCCAGCGGTTCGGACGGGTCGGCGGTTTCCACAGATGTCTACTCGTTGGTGTCGCGGGGCGGTTCGGGGAACCCCAGCCGCTTGTCGACGAGGTTCAACAGCGGCCTCCCCTCCGCATGTCTCCGGAGATTATCGCAGAAAAAGTCGGTCATTGCATCGATCCGGTTCGCGGCCTGTCCGCCGACGTGGGGAGTGATCACGAGCCGCGGCGCGGTCCACAGCCGGCTCGTCGCCGCGGGCGGTTCCTCCGGGGTGACGTCGATTCCGGCGGAGTCGAGGTGGCCGCTCTCCAGGGCGTCGACCAGCGCAGCCTCGACGACGAGCGGGCCCCGGGCGACGTTGACGAGAATGGCCCCCCGCTTCATGCGGGCGATGGCGGCCGCGTCGATCATGCCGCGGGTCCGGTCGGTGAGCGGGGCGGCGAGCACGAGAATGTCGGCCTGCGGCAGGAGATCGGGAAGCGCGTCGGGGCCGCCGAGGAACTCGACGGCCGCCGGCTTCCTCACGGGAAACCAGTCGGTGGCGAGGATGCGCACTCGAAACGGCGCCAACACCTCCACGAGCCGGCGGCCGTTGCCGCCGAGGCCCACGATCACGACCGTCGCCCCGGTGAGGTCGCGGGTGGGCCGTCGCACGAATTCGCGGCGGGCCTGCTGGGCGAGGAACAGCGGAATCCGTCGCGTGCAGGCGGTGAGCAGCGCGAGCGTGTGCTCGGCGACCTGGTCCGCCAGCACACCCGAGGCGCTCGTGACGTTGATCGAGGAGGCCACGACGCTCGGCACGAGGCAGTGGTCGAGCCCCGCCGCCGACGACTGGATCCACTGCAGTCGGCCTGCCGCCACGACGGCGTCCCACGGGACTGGCACCTTCGGATGGCCGCAGAACACGTCGGCCGTCGGAAGTTCAGCCGCCACCCGCTCCTGACCGGCATCGACGACGGCCGCCGCCGGGAGGCAGGCCTGGATCTGGTCGACATGCCGTGCTTCGACGGGGTAGCAGAGGACGATTCGCGGGGCGGGGTTCATGAACGCGGGTTGTGGCAGGCGGACGGCCGATTTGGCAAGTCGCATGGGCCGACCGCACGCGGACGACCTCTGGCGGAAACCTCGCCGTAGAATAAACTTGGAACCGGGGCCCGTCGTCCGCGGGACGCCGGCCGTCTCTCCCTCGAATTCCGCTCGGTGGCCCGATGCGATCGACGCTCCTCGCCGTGGCGGCACTCGCGTTCCTGCGGATCGTCGTCGGGCTCCACTTTTTCCTGGAAGGATTGAGCCACCTGCGCGATCCGGACTGGTCGAGTGCCGGCTTTCGCAGGGCGGCCGTGGGGCCGCTCGCCGACTGGTATCGGGCGGGCCTTCCGGAAACGGGCGCCTGGTCCGCCACGCTCGGGGCTCCGGGCGGCCGGCCGCTCGCGGAGGCCTCCGAAGCGTGGAAGGCGTCGGTCGTCGCGGAGTGGCGAAACCTGCTCACCGCCCGCCTGCGGGCCGTGCCGCTCGATCCGGCCAGGCTGGCCGATGCAGAGAAGCGGCTCGACGATGCAGCCGCGGAACTCGGCGGCTACCTCGACGGCCTCTCCGACGACCTCGCCGCCTATCGCCTCGAGATCGACCGCTTCGCCGGCATGCGGGGATCGCCCGCGGCTCGCGAGGTGCCGTTCGCCCGCGAGCGGGTCGCGAAGAAGCAGAGAGAACTGGGTGCGCAGGCGTCCGGCTGGATGCGGGAGGCCGCCGCGATCGGGACCAGGCTCGTGGCCGGCTGGGACGAACAGTTGTCGGCCGCGGAGCGGCCGCGGGCGGCTGCTGCGGCGGGGCCTTCGACGCTCTGGAAGGCCGACCGCTTCGTGAGCTGGTCGCTCGTCACGATCGGGGCGTGCCTCGTGCTCGGCGTGCTCGTGAAGTTCAACGCGGTCGGGGGTGCCTGCTTCCTGGCCAGCGTGATCGCGTCGCAGCCTTTCTGGGTGCCCGGCGCCCAGGCCACCTACGACCAGTGGGTCGAACTGGCGGCGCTCCTCGCGATCGCCGCGCTGCCCGCCGGCGGCTGGAGCGGACTCGATTATTTCCTGAAGTCCTGGTGCCCCACGTCGCGTTGCTGCGGCGGACCGGGCGGCACGCGAGCCTGACGAAACGCACGGAGTCGAGCGATGAACCTGAGCGAAGCGCAGAAGTGGGTGGGCAAGGAGAATTTCAACGACGCCGTGAGCGTCACGCGCCGTGACTTCCTCACCGGCGCGGTCGCCGCCGGCATCGCCACCGGTGCCGGGCTCGGCTCGATCTACTTCGGCTACGGCCGGAGCGTGGGCAGTCCGCTCCGGATCGGTGTGGTGGGCACCGGAGACGAGGGGAGCGTGCTCCTGGGGGCGCACAACCCCGACTACCTCAACGTGGTCGCGATCGCCGACGTCCGTCCCTACAACGTGTTTCGTGCGTTCCACGGCGACGTGTCGAGCGCAACGGCCAACGCGGCCCGCCCGGGCCTGATGGCGAAATACAAGTGGAAGACGGAGGACGAAGCCCGCAAAAAGGTGAAGGTCTACGCCGCCTACGAGGAGCTGCTCGCCGACAAGGACGTCGAGGCGGTGGTCATCGCCCTGCCGCTGCACCTGCACGCCGAAGCCGCCATCAAGGCCATGCGGGCGGGCAAGCACGTGCTCACCGAGAAGCTGATGGGCCACAGCATCCACGAGTGCAAGGAGATGGGCCGGGTCGCCCGGGAGACGGGCAAGATCCTCGCCACGGGCCACCAGCGGCACTACAGCATCCTGTACGACAATGCCGTGCACACGATCGGCACGGCGAAGCTGATCGGCGACCTCCATTCGATCCGGGCCCAGTGGCATCGTGGCAACCTCCCCGGCAACGACTCATGGAAGCCGCCGATGCCCGACGACGAGTCGCTCGCCAAGAAGCTCGCCGGCTGGAAGAAGGATCTCGCGACCGCCAGGCCCTCCGACATCGACTCCCTCACGAAGCGGATCGCGCAGCTCGAGGCGCAGATCGCCGACACGGTCGTCGACGCCGCGAAGTACGGCTATACGCCGATGACACTCGCCGACGGCTCGCCTCGCACGCCGCTGCAGGAGCTGATCCGCTGGCGGCTCTGGAACCGCACGGGCGGCGGCCTGATGGCGGAGCTCGGCAGCCATCAGCTCGACGCGGCCGGCATCTTCGTGTCGGCGATGCACGGGCCGGGCAAGAAGGTCAAGCCGCTCACGGTCACGGCCGTGGGCAACCGCAGCATCTTCCCGGCCGACCGCGAGATCGACGACCACGTCTACTGCATGTACGAGTACCCGGCCCCGGGCTACGAGGACGACAGAAACAAGAAGATCGTCGTCACCTATTCGTCGATCAACGGCAACGGCTTCGGCGACTACGGCGAGGTGGTGCTCGGGACGAAGGGCACGCTCGTGCTCGAGCGCGAGCAGGAGGTGATGCTCTACAAGGGGGCCGCGAAGGACACCCGGGTGACCGTGGCCAAGGCGAAGGACGGCACGCCCACGCTCGACACCACCGAGAGCGGTGGTGGGGGCGGAGCCGTCGCCGGGAAAGCCGGCAGCGAGGGCGCCCCGCCATCCCGCGGCTACACGGAGGAGATGGAGCACTGGGCGTGGTGCATCCGGAATCCGTCTCCGGAGAACCAGCCCCGCTGCAAGCCCGAGGTGGCGATCGCCGACGCCGTGATCGCGCTGGTGAGCAACATCGCTCTCGGGAATCCCGAGACGCAGGCCCGGATCGCGTTCAAACCCGAGTGGTTCGACATCGCCAGCGACGAGACGCCCGAGGGCGTGAAGCCCGACGTGTCGCGAGACCGCTACAAGGCCTGACGACCGCGGCCGAGCCGCCGCGGCGCCGGTTTTTGGCACCTTGCGGACTGGACAGTTTTCCTCGGCTGCGCATACTTTCCGCGGGAGTCGCGAGGCTCTCCACCCCACCTGCCGGCGTTTCTGGCCGTCGGCGACAACTTCAAGCGGGCCTGCCGTCTGGCGGCGGCTGGCCTGCGGAGGAGTTCCCGATGCAACGACGCTCGACTTCGTCGCGATCCCCCGTGTCATGGCCCGCCTTGCTCGCCGCCGCGGGGAGCTGGGGACTCTCGCTGGCGACGGCCTCAGCCCTCGCGGCCGTCGGCTGGTTCGGCCACTCCACCCATTGGACGTTCGGGATCGGCGGCCACGCCGGTTACGAGGGCCATGCCTCGTCTCCCGTTCATGCCGCGCCCGCGGCCGATGCGTCGGCCGCAGCCCCCGGCGAGGTCCGGTTTCGTTCGCAGGAGGCGGTCGAGCGCACCGGCATCGAGATCGTGCCCGTCGAGAAGCGGCCGATGGTGAGCGAGCTCGTGGTCAACGGCGTGGTGGCCTACGACGAGCGCCGGATCGCCCAGCTGTCGACCCGCGTGCCGGGCAGCATCTGGCGCGTGGAGAAGCATCTCGGCGATCACGTGCGGAAGGGCGACGTGCTCCTCGTCATCGACAGCCAGGACGTAGGGCAACTCAAGGCCGATTTCCTCAACGCCCTCGTCGTGTTCGAGTCGCGGCGCGAGCAGCTCGCGATCCTGGAGGAGGTGAAGGGCGCCGTCATGGGGCGGCAGCTGCGCGAGGCCAGGGCGGCCGTGCGCGAGGCCCGCAACCATCTCGTGAACGCCGAGCAGTCGCTCGTGAACCTCGGCTTCGACGTGTCGGTGACCGACTACGAGCCGCTCGACGACGACGCCCGCGCCGCCCGCCTGCGCACCGTGGGGCTCCCCCCGCCGCTCGTGGCCGGCCTCGACCCGACGCGGATCACGTCGAACCTGCTCCCTCTGTACGCGCCGTTCGACGGCGTGGTCGTGGGCCGCGAGGCGGTCGTCGGCGAGGTGATCGAGGCCGCCAAGCCCATCTTCGAGGTGGCCGACGTGTCGACGATGCTCCTCGTGCTCAACGTGAGCAAGGAGGACGCCGGCAAGGTGGCGATCGGTCAGCCGGTGCGATTCCGCCCCGACGGCTCGGACGAGGAGTACGAGAGCCGCATCACCTGGATCAGCACCGAGGTGAACGAGGAGACACGCACGCTTCAGGTGCGGGCGGAAGTGGCGAATGACGTGAGGCGGCTCGCCTCGGCGTCCGCGGGACTGCGGGCCAACACCTACGGCAGCGGCCGGATCGAAATCGAGCGCCGCGGCACGGCGGTCGTCGTGCCGCTGGAGAGCGTGCAGTGGGACGGCAGCCGGTGGGTGGTGTTCGTGCCGGCGGGTGACATGGCCTTCGCGGCTCGGGCCGTCGAGCCCGGCGTGCGAGACGGCCCGCTCGTGGAGATCGTCGACGTCGTCGCCGACGGGACACCGCTGACGCGGGTCGTCGCCGCAGGCAGCCACGTGCTCAAGAGCCAGGTGCTGCTCGAGCGCATGGAGCGCGGGGAGCTGTGAACGCGTCCCGTAGGACAGGCTTCAGCCTGTCATGCCCGCCCCCGACTCGCCCAAACCGGCTCGGGGCTGCCTCTACCATCTCACCGGACGCTCACTGCGGCCATCCTGGCCTTCGCTCGCTCGGATCTGCCTGCGCTCCGCCATCCATGGCTCCGCTGGTCAGATACGCCGGCTCAATGGTAGAGGCAGCCCCGAGCCTCCCTTACGTAAATCGGGCCTTCATTCATGCTTGAAAAAATCATCGCCTGGTCGCTGTCGCATCGGGCCGCGGTTCTTGCGGGGGCGGCGGTGGTCTGTCTTGCCGGCTGGGTTGCCGTGAATGGCCTCGTCATCGACGCGTTTCCCGACACGACGCCCGTGCAGGTGCAGATCAACACCGTGGCGCCGGGCATGGTGGCCGAGGAGATCGAGCGGCAGATCACGTTTCCGGTCGAGCTCGCGATGGGCGGCATGCCGGGGCTCGAGGGAATCCGCAGCGCGAGCATGTTCGGGCTGTCGGTGGTGATCGTCACCTTCAGGGACGGCACCGACATCTACTTCGCCCGCCAACTCATCAACGAGCGGCTCGGCACCGTGCCGGTGCCGCCGGGAGTGGAGCGGCCGGAGATGGGCCCGGTGTCCACCGGCCTCGGCGAGGTGTTCCACTACCTGCTCGTGCCGCGCGGCATGAGCCTCACCGACGTCAAGACGCTCCAGGAGTGGACGCTCAAGCCGGCCCTCCGCAGCGTGCCTGGCACGGCCGAGGTCAACGCCTGGGGCGGGCTCAACAAGCAGTATCAGATCCGGGTCGATCCCGCCCTGCTCCGCAAATACGACCTGTCGTTCGACCAGGTCGTGGAAGCGGTGCCCCGGAACAACTTCAACGTCGGCGGCGGTTCGATCGACCGCTCGGGCGACGCGGTGCTCGTCTATGGCGTCGGCCGCACGGTGGACATCGACCAGATCCAGCGGATCGTCGTCTCCTCGCGCGACGGCGTGCCGATCCGGATCCGGGACGTCGGCGAGGTGACGATCGGCCACGAGATCCGGAAGGGCGCCGTCACCTATGGCGGCGAGGGCGAGGTCGTGCTCGGCCTCGGCTTCATGCTCATGGGCGAGAACAGCTACGCCGTCACCACGCGGCTCCGCGACCGCTTCGAGAAGCTCGTCCAGACGCTGCCGGAGGGCGTGGAGGCGAAGGTCGTCTACGACCGCACGAAGCTCATCGACCGCGTGATCGCCACGGTGCGGCAGAATCTGCTCGAGGGCGCCTTTCTTGTCGTGGTGATCCTCTACGTGATGCTCGGCAACCTGAGGGCCGGACTCGTGGCGGCGACGGCCATCCCGCTCTCCATGATGTGCGGCTTCATCGGCATGTGGCAGACGGGCATCGCCGCGAGCCTGCTCTCGCTCGGGGCGATCGACTTCGGCATCGTGGTCGATTCGTCGGTCGTCGTCATCGAGAGCATCCTCGAGAAGATCGGCCACCATCCCGGGGCGACCGGGGCCGCCCGGCTGAAGCTCGTGCAGGAGGCGACGAATGCCGTGAAGAAGCCCGCCTGCTTCGGCCAGCTCATCATCATGATCGTCTACATTCCGATCCTCACGCTCGAGGGCGTCGAGGGGAAGATGTTCCGGCCGATGGCCCTCACGGTCGTGTTCATCCTCATCGGTTCGCTCGTGCTCTCGCTCACCGTCGTGCCGGTGCTCTCGAGCCTCTTCCTGCCGCGCCGGATGGACACCCACGACGTGCTCCTGGTGCGGTTCCTGCGCTGGGCATACCGTCCGCTCCTCCGAGCCTGCCTCGCCGCCCGCGGCACGCTCGCCCTCGCGGCCGTCGTGATCCTCGGGATCACCGTACTCCGCGCGGCGTCGCTCGGCACGGAGTTCGTGCCGAAGCTTTCGGAGGGCGACATCGTGCTCGGCATCATCCGCGCGCCCGGCACCAGCATCGAGGAGTCGTGCCGGATGAACATGCGGATCGAAAAGGCGCTGCTCGCCGAGTTTCCCGAAGAGATCGCCCACGTCTGGAGCCGCACCGGCACGCCCGAGGTGGCGACGGACGCCGGCGCGATCGAGGCCACCGACATGTTCATCGCGCTCCAGCCCCGCGAGAAGTGGAAGCGGGCCCGGACGCAGGCGGCGCTCGTGGAGGTGATGAACAAGGTCGTGGAGGGGATTCCCGGGCAGATCGTGTGGTTCACCCAGCCGATCGAGCAGCGGATCAACGAGATGGTGTCGGGCGTGCGGGCCGACATCGCCGTGAAGGTTTTCGGCGATGAACTCGACCAGCTCGTGCAGAAGGCGAACGAGGTCGCCGCGGTGCTCAAGAGCGTGCCGGGCGGGGCCGACGTGGCCGTCGAGCAGGTTTCGGGCCAGCCGATCCTCAGGATCGCCGTGAAACAGGACGAGATCGCCCGTTACGGCATCTCGGCTCAGGCGGTGCTCGACATCGTGGAGAGCGTGGGCGGCAAGGCGGTGGGGCAGATCGTGGAGGGACAGCTGCGTTTCCCGATCGTGGTCCGCCTGCCAGACACGCTCCGCACCGGGCCCGGGGCGATCGCCGACATCCCGGTGCGCGGCCCCGCCGGCGAGAGCGTGCCGCTCGAGCGCATTGCGTCGATCGAGACGATCCTCGGGCCGAAGTTCGTGACCCGCGAGTGGAGCGAGCGGCGGGTGGTGGTGCAGTGCAACGTCCGCGGCCGCGATGTCGGCGGCTTCGTCGCCGAGGCCCAGGGGGCGATCGCCGACCGCGTCGAACTCCCCTCCGGCACGTTCCGCCTCGAGTGGGGCGGCCAGTTCGAGAACATGCAGCGGGCCCAGAAGCGGCTCATGATCGTCGTCGTGCCGCTCGCGCTCGTGCTGATCATCGCCCTGCTCTACCTCACGTATCGCAACGTCGCCGACACGATCCTGCTGTTCATCAGCGTGCCCTTCGCGTGCGTCGGGGGCATCTGGGCGCTGGCGTTCCGGGAGATGCCGCTCTCGATCTCGGCGGCCGTCGGGTTCATCACGCTCTCCGGCGTGTCGGTGCTCTCCGGCATGGTGGTGGCGAGCGCCCTCCGCGAACGGCTCGCCCGCGGCACGGCCCGCGACGTTGCCATCGAGGAGACGGCGTCGGCCTCGCTCCGCACGATCATCATGACGGCGCTCGTGGCGAGCCTCGGCTTCATCCCGATGGCCCTTTCGGAGGGCACGGGCGCCGAGGTGCAGCGGCCGCTCGCCACCGTCGTGATCGGTGGCGTCATCACGAGCACGCTGTTCACGCTCTTCATCCTGCCGGCGCTCTACCGGCTCATCCTGCGGGTCTCCCCGGTCCTCGTCCTGCCCGGCGACCGCTGACGCTGCTCGCGATCGGCTTGCCCAATCCGGCTCGGGGTTGCCCCGTACCATCTCGCCGGACGCTCACTGCGGCCCTCCAGGCCTCCGTTCGCTCGACTCCGGCTGCGCTGCGCCATCCATGGCTGCGCTTGCCTGCATACGCCGGCTCAATGGTAGGGGCAACCCCCCCTCGCCTCCCCTTGCCAGTTGAACCAGTTGAGGAGGCTCGGGGCTGCCCATGCCCTCGAGCCGGGCTATGGGAGCGAGCGCAGCCAGGATGGCGAAAGCGAAGCGGACATGCAGAGAGCCGAGGTCGGGAGGGCCGAGGCGAACGTCCGGTGAGGGGGCTGGGCAGCCCCGAGCCGGCTTGGCGAGTCGGCGCGTCGGGTCACCCGATGTCCAGGATCCGCGGCAGCGGGGCGTCGGCGGGGAGGCCGAGGATGTCGCGGAGCGTGGCGAGGTCCGCCTCGTCGAGCGGCACGAACACGACCGGGTCCTGGCAGAGGTCGGGATCGACGAGGCGGTAGGTCACCGTGCCCTGCCCATCGACCTGCGTCGCCCTGCCGTAGCCGTACATCATGTTGTCCACCTTCTCGAAGAAGTCGCGGAGCGTGACCTGCCCGGGCCGGGGGCGGCGGATGTAGAAGAGCTCGATCACGTCGCGCCAGAAGTGCGGCACGAACTTCTCGCCGAGATCGGCGTGTCCCACGCAGTCGCGGTTGGTGCCGGCGATGAGCACGGGGGGCGAGGCGAGCGAAAGCCCGTTGTCACGGCCGCCCCGTTCGAGGGCGGCGGCGAGATTGAGCGAGAAGTCGGCGCTGTAGCAGTCGTCGAAAATGAGGACGAGGTGGCTCAGGTCAAGGCGGGCGTCGGGGCTCGCCGCGCCGGCGGCCTGGCGGGCGGCGCCGTCGAGCAGCGTTTCAGCCAGCCGTTCGCAGGGGATCGCATAGCTTTGGATCTGGGTGGGCAGACCGTGCCCGAGGACGACGATCGTCGCAGGCGTATCCGCGGCGGCGGCGGCTGAGACGGCAGCGAGGAAATCGTCCGCGACCGAGGGGACCGTCTCGTTCGCCTGATCCTTCTTGAAGATGGTCGCAGTGGTGCCGTAGGCCGAGGCAAGGGCCGTGATCTCCCTGGGATCGAGGCCGCGGTCGGGGTCGAGCAGGCCGACGAGGGGTCGGCCCGGGGCGATCACGGGCGTGTCTCCGGTGCGTGACCGCTTCGTTTCGATGAATCGAGCGAGGTTGGCGAGCACGTCTGTCTGTGCCTCGCGTGAGAGCGCGTCGATCCGCTCGGCGTGTGCCTGCGCGAGGTGATAGACCGACGGCTCGATCTGCCGGTACCGCTTCGGCGAGAGGTCGAGCCGGGCGGCGACGAGCGGGGAGAACTCCCGCGCGAAGGCTTCGAGTGAGCGGGGAAACCCCGCCTCCACCGCCTCGACGCAGCGGGTGCCGAGGGAAAGGGCGAGAATGACAAGGACGGCCGGCTTCATTGCAGAGAGTGTATCCAGCGGACGCGCGGCTCGTCCCGGGAGCGAAGTATCGCTCCCGCGGGCGCGCACGAGCCGCGTGAAATATGTCGGTGGCGACGTGACGACGTCACGATATCGCCGCCATTGCGGTGATCATCGCCGCCATCTTCGCACGGGCGAACGAGCGTGCCGCGGCGGCGGCTTTGCGGGCGGCCGGAAGATCGCCGCCGATCTCGAGCAGGCGGTCGGCGATCTGCGCTCCGGTGACGGCGTCGATCTCGAGGATCCAGTGGTCCAGCCCGATGTCTCGCCACATCTGCCCTTTCCGCGTGTCGGTCGGCTGTCGCAGGTGGACGGCAGGAGTTCCGTTGGCGACGGCGATGATCGGCGAGTGCATCTCGAAACTGACGACGGCAGCAGCCTTGGCGTACACGCTCGCGGCCTCCGCCGTGAGCCAGTACCGATCCAGGATCGCGACGTGCGGTTTGATGTGCGGCGGCAGAGGGTCGTGGAGAAGGGGTTTGAGCAGGGGCACCTGGTAGGTCATCTCGGGGACGAGGAGCACCCGGCGATTGAACGTCGTCACCCAGGCGACGATCGCCTCGCGCATCTTGGCGTGGTCGCGATCGGTGAACTCCTCATTGACGGCGATTCGCTCGGGGTCGGGCCTCACCCTCTCGGGACGAATCTCCCAGTACGGCGTCCATCGCAGGCGGGGCACGGCGCACAAAAACTCGCCCGGTTCCAGGCGGAGGTCCTCGAGCAGCCTGTCGGCGGCCGCCTCGTCGCGCAGGTCGAGGGCGAACGTGGCATCCGGTCCGAGCCCGGTCTTCGGCCCCTCGATGCCCGAGCGCCGCAAGGCTTCCAGCGAGTCCGTGTCGCGCAGGAAGACGAACGTGGCGTCGGCCAGCAGGTGGCGATGGTTCTTCAGTTCGTCGTCGGAAAGAGTGATGCCGCCGAACCCGTAGGGCTTCCCGGCGGCCCGGGCGAGGGCTGTTTCCCTGTGGCCGACCAGCCCCGGTCCCGAGCCGTGCAGGAAGAGGTCACACGCTCCGAGGGCGGCCTCTTGAGCCGCCTTCGTCCGCGCGACGACCAACTTCGGAAACCGTGCCATCAACAATCGCTCCACATCGGTGGAGAGGGCTCCCGGCCAGAGCGTCACACGGTCATTCGGCCGGTGTTCCTCCAGAAGGGCGAGCATTCCGGGCGTGTGCGCGATGTCGCCGATGTTCTCCGTTTGCCACGACGAGCGAAGCAGCACGTGCCTGCCCGGACGATCGGCGCCGCGGCCGGAAGTGGACCACAGCCCTGCGGCAGCGGCGGTGGATGCCAAAAGTGTGCGGCGATTCATCGAGCGAGTTGCCCGTGGAGACGGCAGAACAATGCCAGCGAATCGGCTGGCATCGCTGAAAGCGTACGAACCCGGGCACGGAATGGAGGATACGGGAAGGCAGAACATCCGTGCAAAAGCCGGCGAGGGGCGTGGCGTCGCGACCGAAGCGTTGGTGGGGCTCTGCTTGACCGACGAGCCGTTGATCGTATAGTGTACGTGCGTACACACTTATCGGAGGCGCGACCGTGGTGACGGGTGGATGGCTGGGGAAGGCGTTGCAGGAGGGGGATTTTGCGGGTTTTTCCACCGGCTGGCCCAGGGGCAGCGCGGTGCCGACCGGCTTCGCTCCGCTCGATCGGCTCCTGCCGGCCGGTGGCGTGCGGCGCGGCAGCCTCGTCGAGTGGCTCTGTCACGGCGAGGCGTCGGGGGCAGCCGCGCTCGCCTCGGCGGTGGCCTGCCAGTTGGCCGCGGATGTCGATCGGGGCGGCGGCGCGGCGTCCACCATCGTCGTCGTCGATCGCAAGGGGCGGTTTCATCCACCGGCCGTGCTGAATTGGCTCGAGCGAGGCAAGGCCGTCGGCCGGCAGGCCGTGCGGCTCGTCGTGGCGCGGCCTGCCCACGACGCCGACGAGGTGTGGGCGATCGATCAGGCGCTGCGTTGCCGAGGAGTGGCGGCCGTGATGGCCTGGCCGGAACGCGTCCATTCCACGGCCATGCGGCGCTGGCAGTTGGCGGCACGGGCGAGCCTCGCGGTGGGCATGTTCATGCGGTCGCTTGCAGCCGGCCGCGATCCGAGCTGGGCGGAGGCGAGGATCGCCGTGGCGGCGCAGGCGGGGGGCAGCCTGACCGTGCGCCGGCTGCGGCTTTCGCTCGTGGGAGGGCCGTGGTCCGGTGAGGCACAGATTCAGGAGCGAGCGGTCGACGTCGGCCTCGATCTCTCGCGAGGCTGCGCCGCCGACCTCGGTCAATCCCCCTCCGCGCCGCCACGCATCCTCGAGCGGGAACGAATCGCATGTCGCGCATCATGACGATCTGGCTGCCGCGCTGGCCCGTGCAGCGTCGCCTCATCCACGATCCCGCCCTGCGAAAGGTGCCGGTGTTCGTCTGTCGGCGTGAGCGACGGGGCGTGATGACGATCACGTCGTGGGCTTGGGCGCTGCCGCCGCGGAGCGAATCGGTGCACAGTGGTGAGAGGCCGCCGGCGCCGCGGATCCTGCCGGGGATGTCGTTGGCGGAGGGGATGGCCGTGCTCGCGCTCACCCATGGATCACGGGCCTGCCATGTGGCCGAGATCGACCACGACGATCCCGCCGCGGATCGGGCGTCGCTCGAGCAGTTGGCCCGCCACAGCCGGCGGTTCGCGCCGATCGTGGCGCTCGAGGATGCCGGACGGCCCGAGTGCATCCACGTCGATGTGACGGGCACGGCGAGGTTCTTTGGCGGCGAGGCGCTGCTCGTGCGCACGGCCGTTTGGACGTTCGCTGCCCGCGGCCTCCACGCCCGGGTCGCCATCGCCGATACGGTCGGGGCAGCCTGGGCCGCAGCCCACCACACCGAATTGCTCAATCCACCGCCCGCGCCGCCGTTTCGTCGGCGGTTCGCCATCGTGCAACCGGGAGAACAGGTCGTGACCCTGGCGGCGTTGCCGGCCGCAGCGCTCAGGCTCGATGCGGCCGTGCGCGCCGCGCTTCGCGAGGTGGGGATCGACACGATCGGCGGCATTCTGAAGGTGTCGCGGAAGAGTCTGGCGTCCAGGTTCCCGCACACGCTCGCGGTGCGGCTGGCGCAGTTCAGGGGCGTCTGCGCCGAGCCGCTCGCGGCGACATTCGGTGCGGAGTTGCCGCGGGTGGCGCACGCCTTCGACGTGCCGGTGTCGCTGCGGGAGGTGGGTGAGGATGCGGTGGCGGCCATCCTCGAGAGGCTCGTGGGGCAGTGCGTGGCGCCGCTCATGGCGCGGGGCGATGGGATCACCTCCCTGCAGGTGCGGTTCGAGCAGTGGGCGGGCATGGGCGAGCGAGGCCCCTGCCCCCCGGTCGTGATCGACGTCGGGCTGTATCGGCCCTCGATCGCCGTGCGGCACGTCGTCGATCTCGTGCGGCTGCGCATGGCGCGGGTGCGGCTGCCGCGGGAGATCGAGGGCATCGCCGTCGACGTGCTGGCCGCCGCACCGGTGGTGTGCCGGCAGCGATCGCTCTTCGCGGGCGAAAGCGAGTCGGCGGCATCAGAGGTGGGCATGCTGTTCGACAGGCTCGCCGGCAGGCTCGGCGGCAAGGCCGTGTTCGAGCCGCGGGGCGTGAAAGACGCGCAGCCCGAGCACGCCTGGGTGGGCGTGCCGCCGGAGGCACGCGGTTCCATCGCCGGCTCCGCGGGGGCACCGGCACAGCGGCGATGCGAAATGCCGGCGGAGCGGCGGCCGATCTGGCTGCTGCCGCGGCCCGTGCCGCTCGACGTGCTGGCGGTCGTGCCCGACACGGCCGATGTCGGGCGGCCGCCGGTGCGGTTTCGGCATGGCGGCGAGGTGCACGAGGTGGCCACGGCCCACGGGCCCGAGCGGATCGAAACGGCCTGGTGGCGCGGGCCGATCGTGAGGCGCGACTACTACGTGGTCGAGACGCGAGCCGGGAGGAGATTCTGGCTCTTTCGACGGCTGAAGGACGGAGCCTGGTTTCTGCACGGAGTGTTTGCCTGATGGAACCGCGTTATGCCGAACTGCACTGTACGAGCAATTTTTCATTTCTCCGCGGCGCGTCGCATCCGGAGGAGCTCGTGCACACCGCTGCCGCGCTCGGCTACGAGGCGCTGGCGATCACCGACCGCGGCACACTCTCCGGCATCGTGCGGGCGCACGGCGCAGCGAAGCAGGCGGGGCTGAAGCTCGTCATCGGGGCGCATCTCGAGCCGTGCGACGCGGCTCCGCTCGTCGTCTGGGCAGCCGACCGTACGGGCTATGCGAACCTCTGCCGCCTGCTCACCCGCGGCTCTGCGCGGGCTGCCGAGGAAGGCGGCGATGGCATGGCGGGGCGGTGCGTCCTCGCCTTCGACGATGTCGCGGCCCATGCGGGCGGCCTCTTGGCGGGCGTGCCGCTGGCCGGGCTCGTGGAGCCCGTCGAGCACCTGGCCCATTGGCGGAGCGCGTTCGACGACCGGCTCTGGGCGCTCGTCGAGGTGGCGCTCGAGGGAGACGACGAAGACCGCCTGCAGGCATTCGCCCGCGCGGCCCGGCTGGCTGGCGTGCCCGTGGCGGCCGCCGGTGACGTGCGCTACCACGAGCGGAGCCGTCTCGCGCTGGCCGACGTGCTCGCCGCGGTGCGGCGGCGGAGCACGGTCGATGCGATCCGTGGCGAACTCCTCGCCAACGGCGAGCGGCACCTGCACGAGCGCCGGCGCGTCGCCGCGCGGTTTGAGTCGCTGCCCGGTGCGCTCGATCGCGCCGTCGAGATCGCGGGGCGGTGCACATTTTCGCTCGACGAACTGAGGTACGAATACCCCGAGGCGACCGTGCCGCCGGGCCGCACGGCCCGGGAGCACCTCGCCCACCTCGCCTGGAAGGGGGCTGCCCGGCGGTATCCCGACGGGATTCCGGAGAAGGTTCGCGAACTCGTCGCCCACGAGCTCGCGCTCATCGCCGAGCTCGGCTACGAGGCCTACTTCCTCACCGTGTTCGACATCGTGCGGTTCGCCAGGGGGCGTGGCATTCTCTGCCAGGGCCGCGGCTCGGCGGCCAACTCGGCGGTCTGTTACTGCCTCGGCGTCACGTCGGTCGATCCGGCGCGGATGAACGTGCTCTTCGAGCGGTTCGTGAGCCGCGAGCGGCGCGAGGCCCCCGACATCGACATCGACTTCGAGCACGACCGCCGCGAGGAGGTGATCCAATACGTCTATGCCACCTACGGCCGCACTCGGGCGGCGATGACGGCCGAGGTGATCTCGTATCGTCTCCGCTCGGCGGTGCGCGACGTCGCCAAGGCGCTCGGATTCTCGCTCGACCGCGTCGACCGGATCGCCGAGGCGCTCGACGTGGGCGATGGTCTGGAGGATCTGCCGACGAGGCTGGCCGAGGCGGGGCTCGACCCCGCGAGCGACGCGTGCACGAGGCTCGCAGCGCTCGTCGGCAGCCTCGTCGGCTTCCCCCGCCATCTGGGGCAGCACGTCGGCGGCATGGTGATGACCCGCGGCGACCTGTGCGACCTCGTGCCGATCCAGCCGGCCACGATGGACGGCCGCACGATCGTGCAGTGGGACAAGAACGACCTCGACGAGCTCGGCATCCTGAAGGTCGATTGCCTCGCCCTCGGCATGCTTTCGGCGATCCATCGGGCGTTCGACCTCGTGGCCGGGGCCGGAGGCCCGAGGCTCACGCTGGCGACGGTGCCGGCGGAAGACCCTGCCGTCTACGACATGATCTCCCGCGCCGACACCGTGGGCGTGTTTCAGATCGAGAGCCGGGCGCAGATGAGCATGCTGCCGAGGCTCAAGCCCCGGTGCTTCTACGACCTCGTGATCGAGGTGGCGATCGTGCGGCCGGGGCCGATCCAGGGCGACATGGTGCATCCCTACCTCCGCCGGCGGGCGGGGGAGGATCCGGTCACGTATCCCAACGACGAGATCCGTGCGGTGCTCGAGAAGACGCTCGGAGTGCCGCTCTTCCAGGAGCAGGCGATGCGGCTGGCGGTGGTGGCGGCGGGCTTCACTCCGGGCGAGGCCGATCAATTGCGGCGGGCCATGGGAGCCTGGCGAAGGCCGGGCCTGATCGAAGAGTTTCGCGTGAAGCTCATCAATGGCATGCTCGCCCGCGGGCTGTCGCAACAGTTTGCCGAGCAGGTGTTCGGGCAGATCCGCGGCTTCGGCGAATACGGCTTTCCCGAATCGCACGCGGCGAGTTTCGCGCTGCTCGTCTATGTGTCGGCGTGGCTCAAGTGCCACCACCCCGCCGCCTTCACCGCCGCGCTCCTCGGCAGCCAGCCGATGGGGTTTTACGCCCCGGCACAGCTCGTCCGCGACGCGAAGGCGCATGGCGTGAAGGTCTTGCCCGTGGATGTCAACGCGAGCTGCTGGCACGCATCGCTCGAAGGTCGGCTGAATGGAGGCTGTGCAAAACAGCCGGCAATCCGGCTGGGGCTCGAGCAGGTGCATGGCCTCGGCGAGGCGGCGGGGCGGCGGATCGGACGGCCCCTTTCGGCTGCCCCGAGATCTCGCCTACCGTGCCGCGCTCGACCGCGAGGCGCTGTTGCATCTGGCCCGGGCGGGTGCGTTCGCCTCGTTCGGCCTCGACCGCAGGCGGGCGGTGTGGGAGGCGATGCAGTGCCTCGAGCAGCCCGCTCGCAGGCCGCTCCTCGCGGGCCTCGATGACGAAGAAGACGAGGAAGCAGCTGACCTGCTGCCTGCGCTCTCGGCAGAAGAGGAGGTGGTGGCCGACTACCGCACCGCGGGCCTGTCGCTCAAGGCCCATCCGCTGCAGTTCGACCGCGATTGGCTTTCCGCCCGCGGCGTCGCGACCATCGCCGAGGCTGTCGGACGGCCGGAGGGTCGCCGCGTGGCCGTCGCCGGCATCGTGCTCACTCGGCAGCGGCCGGCCACGGCCAAGGGCACGATCTTTCTCACGGTCGAGGACGAGACCGGCGCCGCCAACATCGTCGTGCACCCGAGCGTCTGGGAGCAGGCCGACCTGGCTGCCCGCCGCGCGGCCGTGCTCGTGGTGCACGGCCGGATCCAGCGGCGCGGCGCGGTGGTGCACGTGGTGAGCACGCGGCTCGAATCCGCCGCCGCCCTCCGCCCCGAAACCTCCGCCACCACCGCCCTGCCCCGCATGTCCCGCGACTTCTGCTGACGTGGGGCGAGCGTCCCGCTTGCCTCTTCTCCATGCGCGCCGGCTCGTGACTGCCCAGCCCCCCTCGCCGGACGTTCGCCTCAGCCCTCCAGGCTTCGGCTCTCTGCATGTCCGCTTCGCTTTCGCCATCCTGGCTGCGCTCGCTCCCATAGCCCGGCTCGAGGGCATGGGCAGCCCCGAGCCTCCCCGTTTCTCAGTCGAACCAGTTGAGGAGGCTTCGGGCTCCCCGTGTCCCGGGAGCCGGCGTATGCAGACAAGCGCAGCCAGGATGGCGAAGCGCAGTCGGAGTCGAGTGAGCCGAAGCCTGGAGGGCTGAGGCGAACGTCCGGCGACGGGATATGGGGAGCCCGAAGCCGGCGCGCCCACAGGCCATGGCCCAGCCGCCGGCGAATGCGTAGAACAACGGCCATGAATGACGCCGTGACCGAAACACATCTGCCGCTCGGGGAGCCCTTTCGCGGCAAGGTCCGTGACTGCTACCGATTCACGTCGACCCTCCACGGGGACGTGATGCTGATCGTCAGCACCGACCGGATCAGCGCCTTCGACTGGATCCTGCCCACGCCGATCCCCGGCAAGGGGAAGGTGCTCACGGCGATCTCGGAGTTCTGGTTCGACCTCCTCTCCCGCGGCTCCGAGCCGGTCGCGCACCACCTGATCACGACCGACGTCGATGCGATGGGGCTGCCGCCGTCGGTCGACCGCGATATTCTCCGCGGTCGCACGATGCTCGTTCGCAAAGCCGAGGTCGTCCCTTTCGAGTGCGTCGTCCGTGGATGGCTGGCCGGCTCGGGACTCGCCGAGTATCGGAAATCGTGCACCGTGTGCGGCGTGCCGTTGCCGCGGGGACTCGCGCCGGGCGAGAGGCTCCCCGAGCCGATCTTCACGCCCGCCACGAAGGCTTCGAGCGGCCACGATGAAAACGTGTCTTTCGACGAAATGGCTGCGGCCATCGGCGCCGACCTCGCCGGTACTCTTCGCACGAAGAGCCTCGACGTCTATACGCGCGGGGCGTCCCATGCTGCGGCACGGGGCATCATCCTCGCCGACACGAAGTTCGAGTGGGGCCGTGCGGCCGACGGGGCGATCATCCTCGTCGACGAGGTGCTCACGCCCGACAGTTCACGGTTTTGGCCGGCGGATGCGGCGGGCACGGGCCGCGTGCCCGTTTCGTTCGACAAGCAGTTCGTGCGCGACTGGCTGGAGGCCAGCGGCTGGGACAAGGCGAGTCCGCCGCCGGCCCTGCCCGCCGACGTGCTCGTCAAGACCCGCGAAAAGTATCTCGAAGCCTGCCGACGGATCACGGGCCGGCTTCCCGGGTAGTTGCGTGCCTCTCGCGTCGCAGCCGCGGCTGGCCGGTTCGTTGTTCCACACGGTCCGTCCGGGTAGCGTACGTGTCGGTCGCGGCCCGGCTCGAGGGTCGCGGCGGGCCGCCGACGCGGGCGAGGCAAGAGGAGATGCGATGCACGGGACGAAACGCGTGGTTTCCGACACCCCGCAACTGATCCCCGATCAGGTGGCGGCCGCATGTGCCGCGCTCGCGCACCGAATCCACGAGCGGTTTCCCGGCCGGGGCATCGATCGTCATGCACAGTGGTTTTCGGGATACGTTGCCGCGCTTGTTTCCGACGGGCCCCTGCGGCTTCGTCGCTGGTTGCAGTGGATCGTCAGCGGCGCGGGAGCCCTGATCGCTTTCATCGTGATCTTCTCGCCCATCTTCTTATTCGTACGGCACATGGACGTGTTCGAGGATTTGCCGACGTACCTGCAATCGCTCGACGCCTTCATCACTCTGCTCGCGGCGGCCGTCGCCGGACGCGTGACATGGGTTGCGTACGTGGGCTATCGGGAACGTCAGGCCGTGATCCCGAGACTCAACGCGCTCCGAAGCTTTGCGCACGTCACCGACATGCTTCAGCTCGCGAAGTCGCCCGTGCGGGTGCTGTTTCCGGCCTCCGCCACGACGGGCTGGAGCGACGATCATCCGGATGCGGTGTCCATGAGCGCCTACCTCGCGTTCTGTGCCGAGCTGCACGCCATGACGGGCAAGGTCGCAGCACTCTACGG